>JBFMAX010000010.1 GCA_040755395.1 Nitrospirota bacterium | reverse complement strand
GGGACAATGTGAGCATCACGGCGGAGCTGATTTCGCCGATTGCGATGGATCAGGGGCTGCGGTTTGCGATCCGGGAGGGCGGCAAGACCGTCGGCTCGGGCATCGTCACCGAAATCCTGGCGTAATGAGAGAAAGGGAATAAGGGGTAGCTGATAGCGGGGGTGAGCGGCGGGATCGCGCCGGTGCGGTGCGCGCGCTGCTAGTCGCTGGCTTGGGAGTTTGAGCGTGGTCAAGGTTGATCAGCGGATCAGAATCAGGCTCAGAGGTTTTGATTATCGGGTGCTCGACCAGTCTGTGGCCGAGATCGTCGAGACGGTCAAGAGGAGCGGGGCCAAGGTTGTCGGCCCGATTCCTTTACCGACCAGAATCGAGCGCTTTACGGTGCAACGGTCGACGCATGTCGATAAGAAGTCTCGTGAGCAGTTTGAAATCAGAACGCACAAGCGGCTGCTGGATATTATGGAACCTACTCCCGAGACGATGGATTCGCTGATGAAGTTGAATCTGGCCGCCGGGGTGGATGTAGAAATAAAACTGTAAGCAGTCAGTTCTCAGCTCTCAGTCGTCAGCCGGACGGGGGAGCGGCTGGGCTGTTGGCTGAAAGCTGAGCGCTGAGAGCGGGTGTTCATGACAAACGGATTGATCGGCAAGAAGCTGGGGATGACTCAGATCTATGATGGCAGTGTCTTGACGCCGGTGACCGTCATCGAGGCGGGGCCCTGTCGAGTTGTCGCGGTCAAGACGCGCGAGCGCGACGGGTATGAGGCCATACAGGTGGCGTTCGGTGAAGTCAAGGAGCGGAAGCTGTCCAAGGCTGAGCTCGGTCATCTGAAGACGCATCAGGCTCCGCCGAGTCGATGGCTGCGCGAATTCAAAAAACTCGGGGACGTGACCGTCGGCCAGACAATCAAGGCGGACCTGTTCAAGAAAGGCGACTGGGTCGATGTCGAGGGAGTCTCCAAGGGAAAGGGCTTCCAGGGAGTCGTCAAGCGGCATCACTATGGAGGGGGACCGGAGTCGCACGGGTCGATGTTCCATCGGGCTCCCGGATCGATCGGGAGCAGCGCGTTCCCTTCTCGGGTCTGGAAAAACAAAACGCTGCCAGGACATATGGGGTCCGAGCGGGTCACCGTTCAACGGTTGAAAGTCGTTGAGGCGCGCCCCGAGGAGAATCTGCTGCTTGTGCGGGGGGCGGTGCCCGGTGCGGACAACGGTCTGGTCATCGTGCGGAAGTCCAAGAAGGGGTAGGTTATGCCGACCGTTAACGTGGTGGATCTCAGCAAGAGGATAATCGGCACCGTCGATCTGCCCAATGAGGTCTTCGGCTGCAAGGCGCAAAGCGCCTTGGTGCACGAAGCGGTGGTCATGCAGCTCGCGTGCGAGCGTCAGGGTACGGCGTCGACGCTGCGGCGAGGCGAAGTGAGCGGATCCGGGAAAAAGCCCTGGAAGCAAAAGCACACGGGGCGGGCTCGCGCCGGGTCGATCCGTTCTCCGCTGTGGAGGCACGGCGGGACGGTGTTCGGTCCCAGGCCTCGCAGCTACGTGATG
Source organism: Nitrospirota bacterium (assembly GCA_040755395.1). Taxonomy (NCBI): domain Bacteria; kingdom Pseudomonadati; phylum Nitrospirota; species Nitrospirota bacterium. Next base: position 147,111 of record JBFMAX010000010.1, on the reverse strand, counting down.
GCGATGCCGAAGAGAAAATACCGCGCCGCGCTCCAAAGCGCGCTGTCGGCGAAACTCGCGGGCGGCGGCGTGACGGTGGTGTCCGATCTTGCAATCGCGGAACCGAAGACGAAACTGCTCGCCAAGGTCTTGGCCGGGCTGGGGTTGCCACCGAAAACGCTCATTGTGGCCGGAGAGAGCCGCCATGATCTTGCCAGGGCGGCGCGGAATCTGCGCGACGTGAAGCTCGTTCGGCCCGAAGCGCTGAACGTATACGACGTTCTGCGCTATGACGCCATTCTGATTCCGGAGCGCGAACTGGCTCGAGTGAAGGAGGCCTGGTCATGAAAGCGGCGCTCCATGATATCCTGCTGCAACCGTTATTGACGGAAAAAATCACCGCGATGCGTGAACGGGAAAATACCGTGGGGTTTCTGGTCCGGCGCGACGCCAATCGGGTTCAGATCAAGCAAGCGGTGGAGTCGTTGCTGAAGGTCAAGGTTGAGCGGGTCAATGTGTTGAATGTCCGCGGAAAAACCAAGCGATTGGGTCGGTTCGTCGGGAAGCGCCCCGACTGGAAGAAGGCGTTCGTGAAGTTGAAGGAAGGCGAAAAATTGGAGCTCTACGAAAGCGCGTAATCGAGCCGCTTGGGACGAGGCAGGCGCAGACATGGCACTGAAAGCATATAGACCGACGTCGCCGGGGCGGCGAGGGATGACGGCGTTGTCGGACGAGGAGGTGACCAGGAAGCGACCGGAAAAGGCGCTCACCGTGTTTCATCTCCGCACCGGAGGACGAAACGCCGACGGGCACATGACCGTGCGTTTCCGGGGCGGGGGGCACAAGCGCCTCTACCGCGTGATCGACTTCAAGCGCGATAAGTTGGGAGTCCTGGCCAGGGTCGCGGCGATCGAGTACGACCCCAATCGTTCGGCCCGGATCGCGTTGCTTCACTACGCCGACGGAGAGAAGCGGTACATTCTCGCGCCGGTCGGTCTCAGTGTGAACGATACGGTCCAGTCCGGACCCTCGGCGGAAGTCCGGCCTGGCAATGCGCTTCCGTTGGGCGCTATGCCCCTGGGAACGACGATCCACAATATCGAGCTCAAGCCCGGCAAGGGCGGGCAGTTGATCCGGAGCGCCGGCGGGTTCGCCCAGGTGATGGGTCGTGACGGCGATTACGTCCAGGTCAGGTTGAAGTCGGGAGAGATGAGACGGATTCTCGCGACTTGCATGGCGACGGTCGGGCAGGTGGGCAATCTCGATCATGAAAACGTGGCGGTCGGGAAGGCGGGTCGATCACGATGGAAAGGCCGCCGGCCTCACGTCCGCGGCGTGGTCATGAATCCCGTCGACCATCCCCACGGGGGCGGAGAGGGAAAATCCGGTCAAGGCAATCCCCATCCGGTGTCCCCTTGGGGGTTGCCGACGAAGGGGTATAAGACTCGTCGAAGGAAGGCGACGGACAAATTCATCATCGCCCGGCGCAAGTAATCCGTTGTAGGAGAACGCGATGCCCAGATCGGTAAGCAAGGGGGCCTTCGTGGACGCCCATCTGCTCAAGAAGGTAGAGCAGATGAACCAGACCAGGGAGCGCAAGATTATTAAGACGTGGTCGCGGCGTTCAACGGTGATCCCGGACATGATCGGCCACACGTTCGCCGTGCATAACGGCAAGAAGTTCATTCCGGTGTTCGTGACGGAGAACATGGTCGGCCACAAGTTGGGGGAGTTTGCTCCGACCCGGTTCTTTAAGGGACATGGAGCGGCGAAGACCGAGAAGGCTGTTCCGCTGAAATGAGACGTTAAACGTAAAGCGCGAAACGGTAAACGCGAGACCTGGACAAGCTGGTCTCTGGCGGGTGACGATTACCGTTTGACATTTAACGAGGTGGATGTGGCAGAGGCGAAGGCAGTTCTGAGATTTACGCGGGTTCCGCCCCGCAAGGCGCGGGTGGTTGTCGACTTGATCCGCGGACAGCAAGTTCCGATGGCGCTCGCGCTCCTGAAGCATACTCCGCGCGCCGCGGCGAGGGTGGTGGAAAAGGTCCTGCGGTCGGCTGTCGCGAATGCGGAGCAGAAGGAACTGGGCGACAGCGAGGCGATGTGGGTCTCCAGGGCTTATGTCGACGGGGGGCCTATCTATAAAAGGTTCAGGGCCCGTTCTATGGGGCGAGCCAATGCGGTGCATAAACGGACGAGCCACATCACCATTGTGGTCGCCGCACCTGTGGCTGGCCGGGCGAAATAGCTGGCGACGACGCGACGGCATTTCAATCGACACGCGAGGGACATACAAACCGTATGGGACAGAAAACACACCCGGTAGGGTATCGGCTGGGGTACAACTACACCTGGAGTTCCCGTTGGTTTGCGGGAAAAGAGTTCGCCAAACTTCTCCACCAGGACATCAAGATCCGCCGAATGGTCAAGGAAAAGCTCTACCATGCCGGCGTGTCGAAGGTGGAAATCGAGCGGTCGGGGGATCAGACGCGGGTCATCATTCACACGGCCAGACCGGGGATCATTATCGGTCGAAAAGGTGCGGAGATCGATAAGCTCAAAGCCGCCTTGGAAAAACAATACGGAGGACAGGTCTACATCACGGTCAAAGAAATCAAGAAGCCTGAATTGGACGCGCAGCTTGTCAGCGAAAACATCGCGATGCAATTGGAAAAGCGAGTGGCGTTCCGTCGGGCGATGAAGCGGAGCGTTCAGTCCGCCCTTCGCCTCGGGGCTCAGGGGATCAAAATTATGGTCGCTGGCCGGTTGGGCGGAGCGGAAATCGCACGGACGGAGTGGTATCGAGAGGGGCGGGTTCCTCTCCACACGTTGCGGGCGGAAATCGATTACGGGTTTGCGGAAGCCCATACCACGATGGGGCAGATAGGTGTGAAGACCTGGATCTACAAGGGCGAACTGCTTCCCTCTCAGCAAAAGGGAAGCAGTGGAATCGAGCGACGTCTCGTGTGATCTGTGCGAGTCGCCCGCTCAACCTCGGGTCGGCGGGGGATCGGTCAACGTTGAGAGGACTGTGTGCTAGCACCGAAGAAGGTTAAGTTCAGAAAGATGCAGAAAGGCCGGATGCGGGGAAAGGCTTACCGCGGAGGGCAGATCACCCTTGGAGAGTTCGGCCTCAAAGCGCTCGAGCCCGGGTGGATTACGAGTCGGCAAATCGAGGCCGCGCGCATCGCCATCACGAGGCATGTGAAGCGCGGCGGCCAAGTGTGGACCAGAATTTTCCCGGACAAGCCGATCACGAAAAAACCGGCTGAAACCCGAATGGGGAAGGGCAAGGGCAATCCCGAGTTTTGGGTGGCTGTTGTGAAGCCCGGCCGCATCCTGTACGAAATGGACGGCGTGACGCCGGAAGTCGCGCAGGAAGCCCTGCGATTGGCTGCGCACAAGCTGCCCGTCGCGACCAAGTTTGTGACGCGCGGGCAGTTCTAGCCGCAACGGAGCACGATCGATCATGGAAATGAAGGAGCTCAGGCAGTTGACGGCTGCCGAGTTGGTGGAGAAGGAAAAGCAACTCAAGCAGGAGCTCTTCAATCTGCGGTTCCAACTCGGCACAGGGCGCATCGAGAATCCCATGCAGGTTCGGAAAACCAGGCGGGAGATCGCCCGAGTCAAGACCGTGCTGCGCGAATTGGCCGCGGAGCAGACCGGAGCATCGGCTCGGGCTAAAGGATAAGCGATCATGGCAGAGCGCACCAAGAAACGCCGTGAGTGGTTTGGAAACGTCATCAGCAGCAAAATGCAGAAGACCGTTGTCGTAGCGGTCGAACGTTCCGTGATTCATCCCGTCTACAAAAAAGTGATTCGTCGCGTGAGCAAGCTCAAGGCTCACGATGAAAACAATATGTGCAAGATCGGTGATCGCGTCAAACTGATCGAGACCAGGCCCATCAGCCGGCACAAGCACTTCAGGGTCGTGCAGGTCATGGAAAAGGGACAACCGGAAGGGTAGAAAGTCAGAATTGGTGAATTGGCGATCTGGCGAAGTGAGCGTCACCAAACGAGTATGATGTGTTGGTCTGGTGATTGGGCGAATTAAGTCGGTCATAAAAATCACGAAATCATCAAATCATTATGGTTCAGAATTACACCTACATGGACGTGGCGGACAACTCTGGCGCCAAGCAGGTCATGTGCTTCCACGTGCTCGGCGGTTCCAAGCGGCGGTACGGTTCGCTCGGCGATGTCGTGGTGGTCACGGTGAAAGAGGCCATTCCGCAGGCCAGCGTGAAGAAGGGCGACGTCAGCCGCGCCGTCATTGTGCGAACCACCAAAGAAGTCCGCCGGGAAGACGGATCCTACATCAAGTTTGATCGCAACGCCTGCGTGTTGATCAACGCTCAGGGCGAACCGATCGGCACGCGCATTTTCGGCCCGGTCGCGCGGGAACTGCGGTGGAAAAAGTTCATGAAGATCATTTCGCTCGCGCCTGAAGTGCTGTAGGAAGATCGGTAGGAACGACTGTGCATGCCATGAACAAATCCAGAATCCGCAAAGGCGACCTCGTGATGGTCATCGCCGGGCGAGAACGGGGCAAGACCGGGAAGGTCCTGTCCGTCGACCCGGTTGCGGGCAAAGTCGTCGTCGAAAAGCTGAACATCATCAAGCGGCACACCAAGCCCAATCAGAAGGTGAGGCAGGGGGGGATCATCGAGAAGGAAGCCCCGATGGCCATCTCCAACGTGATGTATCTGTGTCCCGTGACCCAAAAGCCGGCGAGGCTGGGCGTGAGAGTGCTGGAAGACGGGCGCCGTGCCAGGTTCAGCAAGAAGTCGAAAGAGTTGGTCGAGTAAGATTTTGAGGGAAAGACGGAATGGCAAAGGTGGAAAAAGGCCGCGGCGGAAAGACGCCGGCTCGCAAGGCTCCGGGGAAAAAGGAAGCCGCTCCGGTCGTCACGCCCGCCGGCGAGTCGGAGAGCGAGTCGAAGTTTGAGCCGCGGCTTCGGGAGGTCTATCGCAACCAGGTGGTGCCTGCCTTGATGAAGGAATTCGGCTACGAGAATCCGATGCAGGTGCCGCGGTTGGAGCGGATCGTCTTGAACGTCGGCATGGGAGAGGCAATTCAAAATGTCAAGCTGCTGGAGAGCGCCGTAAGCGAGTTGGCGGTGATCTCCGGGCAGAAGCCTGTCGTCACGCGGGCCAAAAAGGCGATCGCGGGGTTCAAACTCCGCCAGGGGATGCCCATCGGCGCGAAGGTGACCTTGCGGAGCCGGCGCATGTACGAGTTTTTCGACCGCCTTGTGAGTCTTGCGTTGCCTCGCATCAGGGATTTTCGCGGGGTGTCCCCGAAATCGTTCGACGGGCGCGGGAACTACACGTTGGGGCTGAAGGAACAGTTGATTTTCCCCGAGATCAAATACGATGACGTGATGTCCATCCACGGCATGGACATCACGATCGTGACGACGGCTCGAACCAACGACGAGGGCAAGGCGTTGCTGCGTCACCTCGGGATGCCGTTCAGAGCATAGGCCGGCGGCGAGAGGGCAATAGCCACCCGCGAGGTTTTCGCTCAACCATAACCACGGAGTCGAAGGTGGCTCGAAAGGCGTTGAAGTTGAAGGCGGCGGCAAAACCAAAGTTTGCCGCCAGAGCGTACAACCGATGCCCGCTTTGCGGACGGGTGAGAGGATTTCTGCGTCGTTTTCAGATGTGCAGGATCTGCTTCCGCTTTCGAAGCCTGCGCGGAGAAATCCCAGGCGTACGGAAGGCCAGTTGGTAGACGGCCCGGCGGTCAAATGAAAATTAGGAATTATGAATGTGGAATTATGAATTCGCCGGATCGGAAACCCAGCATCCGGCATTCGGAATTCCGCAGTCGCGTCCGTGGAGTGCAATGATATGGTGACCGATCCCATCGCGGATCTCTTGATCAGAATTCAGAACGGCGCGCGACGTCGTCATGAGACGGTGTCCGTCCCGGCGTCGAGGTTAAAGCGCGAAATTCTGAAGATCCTGCAGGCTGAAGGCTTCATTCGTGGTTTCGAGGAGGAGACGGTGGATGGCCATCCGGCCTTGCGCGTGCAGTTGCGGTATCTCGGGGAAGACCAGCCGATGATCACCGGCATGAAGCGGATCAGCAAGCCCGGCAGGCGAGTCTATGTCGGAAAGCAGGGGATTCCCAAGGTTCGGAACGGGATCGGCTTGTCCATCATTTCGACGTCCAAAGGGTTGATGACCGATCAGCAATCCCGGCGGACTGGCATTGGCGGAGAAGTCCTGTGCTCTGTGTGGTAACTCTCCAGGCGGAAGCTGTCCAGGTCTGATATGTCACGGATAGGACGAAAGCCGATCCCGGTTCCTTCGGGCGTCGAGGTCAAGGTCGACGACGGAGTGGTGTCGGTGAAGGGGCCGTTGGGGAAATTGGAGTGGCCTGTGACTCCGGGCATCGGCGTGTCGGTTGCCGACGGGCAGGTATTGGTCGGCCGTACGAGCGATGATCGGAAAGTCCGCGCGCTTCATGGGTTGGTCCGGGCTGAATTGAACAACATGATTGTCGGGGTGACCAAGGGTTATGAGCGGTCGTTGGAGATCACCGGTGTCGGCTACAAGGCGCAGGTTCAGGGGCAGACGGTGATGTTTAACGTCGGCTATGTCAACCCTGTCACGTTTCCCATTCCTCCTGGAATCGAGGTGAAGGTCGACAAGCAGACGCTCATCACGGTTCGAGGAACGGATAAGCGCAAGGTCGGTCAGATCGCGGCAAACATTCGCGCGATCAAGCCTCCCGATGTCTACAAGCAAAAGGGCATTCGATACGCCGGCGAAGTGCTGCGCAAGAAGGAAGGCAAGACCGGGAAGTAGAGGCTGGCATGATCGACAAGAAGCGACAGCTCGAGCGCCGCAAGCAGCGCGTGCGCAAGCGGGTGTTCGGCACCCAGGAGCGTCCTCGGCTGAACGTCTTTCGGAGCAGGTCGCACATCTACGCCCAAATCATCGACGATCTCAAAGGTCACACGATCGTCTCCGCGTCGAGCCTCGATCCGGCCCTGAGAACGTCGTTGAAGTCGGGCGGAACGACCGCGGCGGCAAAGGCCGTCGGTAAGCTGTTGGCCGAGCGGGCCAAGGCGGCGAAAGTCCACGCGGTCGTCTTCGACCGGGGCGGCCGGCTCTATCACGGTCGAATCAAGGCCTTGGCGGAAGCGTCGAGAGAAGGCGGGTTGAAGTTTTAACGTTTGCAAGGGAGGGAACGGCTTTCGTGCGGGTCAATCCTGAAGATCTCAGCCTCAAAGACAAGGTGGTGTTCATCAACCGTGTGGCCAAGGTGGTCAAAGGCGGCAAACGTTTCAATTTCTGTGCGCTCGTGGTGGTCGGGGACGGTCAGGGCTGGGTCGGCGTCGGGAAAGGCAAGGCCGCCGAAGTGCCCGTTGCGATTTCGAAGGCCGTCGAGCAGGCCAAGAAACATCTCGTGCAGGTGCCGTTGAAGGATGGGACCATTCCGCACGAGGTCCACGGCTTGTTCGGCGGAGAGCACGTGTTGCTCAAGCCTGCCGCTGAAGGCACCGGCATCATCGCGGGAGGGGCCGTTCGGGCGGTGGTGGAACTCGTCGGCGCCCACAATATCATCGCCAAGACGCTCGGCCGCGGGAATCCTTTCAACACCGTCCGCGCGACGCTCAACGGTCTGCAGCAGCTCCGGGATCCGGAGCAGGTTCTACGCCTTCGCCGTGCTCCGTCTTCCGACCTTGATCAGAAGGCGAGTGTGGCATGAGTTCCTCGAAGCAAGTCGGGTCCTCCAGCCGAGGATTGACGATCACGTTGAAACGGAGCCCGATCGGCACGCCTCAGCGCCACCGTTTGGTGCTGCGGGGGCTTGGGCTTCGCAGATTGCGTCAGTCCGTTCAGCATCCTAACACGCCGCAGGTGCGAGGGATGATTCAGAAGGTCGGTTATTTACTGGATGTGCGTCCACAATGAAGCTGCATGAACTGGCTCCGCCTCGCGGAGCGAAAAAGCGTCGGAAGCGGATCGGCCGTGGTCCGGGCTCGGGTCACGGAAAGACCGCGACCAAGGGACACAAGGGATTATTGGCGCGATCCGGCGGAGGCAAACGTCCCGGATTCGAAGGCGGGCAGATGCCGTTGGTTCGCCGATTGCCCAAGTACGGGTTTACGAATCCATTCCGACAGGAATATGCCGTCGTGAACTTAAAATCGCTGGCCGGTCTCGGTGCGGTCGATCCCATCACTCCGGAAGTGCTGACCCGCGCCGGGCTGATCAAACGCAAACATCTGCCGGTCAAGATTCTCGGCCTCGGCGAAGTCGGTCGTCCCATGGTCGTGCAGGCCCACAGGTTCAGCAAATCAGCGGAGGCAAAGATTCAAGCGGCTGGGGGGAGAGCTGAGGTTATCCGCAGTGTTTGAGCGACTCCTGACCAGTTTTCAGAATATCTTCAAGATTCCCGAACTGCGCACCCGGATCCTCTTCACGCTCGGGATGCTCATCGTCTACCGAGTCGGCGCGCATATCCCCACGCCGGGCATCAACAACGATGAGCTGGCGAAGTTCCTCGTCGAAAAAGGCGGTTCGCTACTGGGATTCTTGGATATTTTTTCAGGAGGGGCGTTGTCCCGGTTGACGATCTTCGCGTTGGGTATCATGCCTTACATCAGCGCGTCGATCATCCTCCAGCTCCTGACGGTGGTGATTCCCCATTTGTCCAAGCTGGCCAAGGAAGGCGAACGGGGACGAAAGAAGATCATTCAGTACACCAGATTCGGCACGGTCGGAATCGCCATGATTCAGGGGTTCGGGATCGCGATCGGCCTGGAAGGGATGAACCAGGGCGCGTTTGTGTTGAATCCCGGCTGGCCGTTCCGGCTGATGACGGTGATCACTCTTACGGCCGGGACCGGGTTCCTGATGTGGCTGGGCGAGCAGATCACCGAGCGGGGGATCGGGAACGGCATCTCGCTCATCATTTTCGCAGGTATCGTCGCGCGCCTCCCCAGCGCGGTGGCGCAGACGTTCGATCTGTACAAGGTCGGTCAGTTGAGCTTCATATTGCTGGTCGCCTTGGCGGTCATCATGCTGGCCGTCGTCGCGGCCATCGTGTTTTTGGAAAGCGGGCGCCGAAAGATCCCGGTGCAATACGCCAAGCGGGTGATCGGGCGACGGGTCTACGGGGGACAAAGCACGCATATTCCGCTCAAAATCAACACGGCCGGGGTGATTCCGCCGATCTTCGCGTCGTCAATCATTGCCTTTCCAGCGACGATCGCCGGGTTTTTCGAAACGCCGTGGATCAAATCATTGGGGGCGCAGCTTGCTCCAGGTTCGCTGCTCTACACGGTTCTGTATGTCGGCTTGATCATTTTCTTTTGTTTTTTCTACACGGCCGTTGTGTTGAATCCGGTCGATATGGCCGACAACATGAAGAAGTACGGTGGGTTTATTCCCGGAATTCGGCCCGGACAGCGGACCTCGGACTATATCTACAAGGTGCTGACCCGTATCACGTTCGCGGGATCGATCTATTTGGCGACGGTCTGCGTGATTCCCGAATTCCTTATTTATAAGCTGAACGTGCCGTTCTACTTCGGCGGCACATCGCTGCTCATTGTGATCGGGGTAGGACTGGATACCGCGCAACAGATCGAGTCCCACATGCTCATGCGCAACTATGAGGGATTCCTGGCCAAAGGGCGCCTCAGAGGGCGGAGCGGGTGAACGCGCGCCATGCGGCTGGTCTTTCTCGGCGCTCCGGGAGTGGGCAAAGGGACGCAGGCAGATCGCGTGGCGGCCCGGTTCCATCGGCCGAAGATCTCGACCGGGGACCTGCTTCGGGAAGCGGTCAAGAACAAGACGCCGCTGGGACTCGCCGCAAAGAGCGCGATGGACGAAGGCAAGCTGGTTCCCGATGCGGTCGTGATCGGGATGGTGCGCGAGAAGCTGGCGGAACCGGGCTGTGCGAACGGATTCCTTCTGGACGGCTTTCCCAGGACGGTGCCTCAAGCGGAAGAGTTGGCTAGGATCCTTGACGCCAGCGGAACTCGAATCGACCGCGTGATCAATTTTGAGGTGCCGCGCGAAGAGATCGTGAAGCGTTTGAGCGGTCGTCGGAGTTGTCCTCAGTGTCAGGCCGTGTTCCATGTGGATTTCGCCCCTTCGAAAAAGCCCGGAGTGTGCGATCGATGCGGCGAGCAGTTGATCCAGCGAAGCGACGACCGGAGGGAAACGATCGAAGCCCGGCTGCAGGTGTATGAAGAGCAAACGGCGCCGCTTATCGCGTATTATGATCAGAAGCGGCTCTTGTCGAATCTGGATGGATCGGGTTCGGTGGAGTCGGTTCATGAACGGTTGACGGCGCTGCTCGCAGGGCTCGGGGTGACATGATTATCTTGAAGACGCCTGAAGAGATCGAGGTGATGGCGCAGGCGTCGAAGTTGGTCGCTGAAACCCTGGAAGCACTGAAAAAGGAGGTCCGCCCCGGGGTCACGACCGAACAGCTCGACCGGTTTGCGGAAGAGTTCATCGTAGCGCGGGGCGGCCGGCCGGCTTTTAAGGGTTACCGGAACTATCCCAAGACGCTTTGCGCATCCGTGAATGAACAGGTCGTGCACGGCATTCCGTCCAAACGCCCGTTGAAAGAAGGCGACATTGTCGGGCTCGACTTGGGGGCCATCGTTGGGGGGTTCTACGGCGACGCCGCGATGACGCTCGCCGTCGGAACCGTCTCTCCGGAGGCGGCGAGGCTCATCAAGGTGACCGAAGAGGCGCTGTACCTCGGCATTGAACAGGCAGTCGTCGGCAATCGGCTGTCAGATATCTCTCATGCGATTCAGCGACACGTCGAGGCTGCGGGGTACTCCGTCGTAACCGATTTTGTGGGACACGGCATCGGGCGCCAACTGCATGAAGAGCCGCAGGTGCCGAATTATGGGAAGCCAGGCCAAGGCCCTCGGCTTCAATACGGAATGGTTCTGGCCATCGAACCGATGGTGAACATGGGTGGGAGCGCGGTGCGGATCCTGGAAGACCAGTGGACGGCGGTGACCAAAGACGGGAGCCTGTCCGCGCACTTCGAGCACACGATCGCGGTTCAGCCCAGCGGCCCAGCTCGAATCCTGACGAAGTTGTAGGCGTAAAAGGAAGGATTTGTCTTCGTGCCCAAAGAAGGCGTCATTGAAGTACAGGGAACGGTGGCGGAGACATTGCCGAACGCCATGTTCCGGGTCCAGCTCGATAACGGTCATAAAATCCTGGCCCATATTTCCGGCAAGATGCGCATGCACTTCATTCGCATTCTACCGGGTGACAAAGTGACCGTCGAATTATCACCCTACGACTTGACGAGAGGAAGAATCACGTATCGATTCAAGTGAAGCGCCGACTCGGCGGTTGCTTTGATGAAGGGGCTCGGCTTCTGGAACAAGGAGCTGATGAAACACCATGAAAGTGAAGTCGTCCGTCAAGCCGATCTGCTCGAAATGCAAGGTGGTTCGCCGTCGGGGCGTGGTCCGGGTCTTGTGCGAGAACCCGCGACACAAACAGCGGCAAGGTTAGGGGACGTGGTGCGTGAACCGTTATCCGTGATGCGTGGGAGCAAGACAGTCTCTTGGCCACATCATAACTGATCACGGATGACCGGCACCCGTTGCTCCGGGAATGCAACGGGTGCCCCGGATGACGGAGGAAGAAGATGGCTCGGATAGCTGGAGTCGATTTGCCGCGAGAGAAGCGGATCGATGTCGGACTGACCTATATCTATGGAATCGGTCGGTCTTCGGCCCGGCAGATTTTGAAAAAGGCCGGAGTGGACGGCTCGATTCGGGTCAAAGATCTCAGCGAGGACAAGATCATCAAGCTTCGGGAAATCATCGAACGGGACTATCAGGTCGAGGGGGACCTCCGGAAGGAAGTGTCGATGAACATCAAACGGCTAATCGACACGGGGACGTACCGGGGGTTGCGTCATCGTAAAGGGTTGCCGGTGCGGGGACAGCGGACGAGAACCAATGCGAGAACCCGAAAGGGGCGTCGGGCGTCTATCGGAAAGGCGCGCAAGCCGGCGGGAGCGCCGAGCGGTGGGTGAGACACAATCCTGATCGCGAATAGGACATCCCATGAGCGTGAAGAAAGGCAGGAAGAAGGAACGCAAAATCGTCCAGAGCGGCGTGGCCCACGTGCAGGCCTCGTTCAACAACACCATCGTGACCATCACCGATATGAGCGGAAATACGGTGGTGTGGGCGAGCGCCGGCAATCAAGGATTCAAAGGTTCGCGGAAGAGTACGCCGTTCGCCGCGCAGCGAGCGGGAGAGGCTGCGGCCAGGAAGGCCATGGAATACGGCATGCGACAAGTCGATGTGTACGTGAACGGACCGGGCGCCGGACGGGAGTCGGCGATCCGTTCGCTCCAGGCCGCCGGTCTGCGCATCAATCTGATCCGCGACGTGACGCCGATTCCGCATAACGGTTGTCGCCCGCCGAAGCGTCGACGAGTGTGAGGAGCGTGCAACGTTACCCGTTAAACGTTAATCGTGAAGAAACGGATCCTTCACTTGAGCGTTTAACGAATAACGATTAACGAGGGAAAACGATGGCGAAGTATCGCGGTCCAGTCTGTCGGCTGTGTCGGCGTGAAGGAGAAAAGCTTTTTCTCAAGGGTTCTCGCTGTATGACGGAGAAATGCGCGATCGAGCGCCGGAGTTATCCGCCTGGCCAGCATGGGCAGGGTCGCCCGCGCATTTCCGACTACAGCCTCCAGTTAAGGGAAAAGCAGAAGTTGAGACGGATCTATGGTCTGCAGGAGCGGCAATTCCGAGGGCTCTTCGAACGGGCCGAGCGGCAGACAGGGATCACCGGCGAGGCTTTGCTTCGCCTGCTTGAGTGTCGGCTCGACAACGTTGTGTATCGCCTGGGTTTTGGCTCCTCGAGAAAAGAAGCGAGGCAATTGGTGAATCACGGCCATGTCCTCCTGAACGGGCGGAGGACAAACATACCGGGCGCGTTGGTCAAAGTCGGCGACGTTGTCGAGGTCCGACAGAAGAGCCGGAACCTCGTGCCCGTCCTGGCTGCCTTGGACGCTGTTGACGGGCGCGGTGTCCCCGAGTGGCTGGAACTGGACCGGACCGCCTTCAAAGGAACGGTCCGAGCATTGCCGACCAGGGAGAATATCGGACTTCCCGTCAATGAACAGATGGTCGTGGAGTTGTATTCCAGGTAGGAGATGCGACGTTCCGTGCGGGAGTATGCAACGGACTCCTGGCCGACCGGCTTTCTGGTCGTATTGAGGTGAAGGGGGAATCATGATCAAGGCGATGAAGGACTTTCAGATCCCGATGCGGGTCGAAGTCGACAAAGAAACTCTCTCCCCGACGTTCGGCAGATTCACGGCGGAGGCCTTCGAGAGAGGATTCGGGACGACCATCGGCAATTCGCTCCGACGGGTGCTGCTGTCGTCGTTGACCGGTGCTGCTGTAACCACTGTCAGGATCGAGGGAGTCTTGCACGAATTTTCGACGATCCCTGGCGTGACGGAGGACGTCACCTCCATCATTCTCAATGTGAAAAGTCTCCGGCTGGCGCTGCATTCCGACAAGCCCAAAACGATTCGTCTCAAAAAGAAGGGACCTGGGGAAGCGAAGGGCTCGGATATTGTTCACGACGCCGACGTCACCATCCTCACTCCGGATCTGCACATCGCCACGCTGGACAAAGATGCCACGCTCGATATGGAAATGGTCGTCAAGCACGGGCGAGGCTACGTGCCGGCGGAGCGTAATAAGGAGGAAGGCCTGCCCATCGGCGTCATCGCGGTGGACTCCATCTTCTCGCCCATCAAGCGGGTGAATTTCCACGTGGAGAACGCCCGGGTCGGCCGGGTGACCGACTATGACAAGTTGACGTTGGAGATTTGGACGGACGGCACGATCACGCCGGGGAACGCGCTCTCCACTGCCGCGAGTATTCTGCGCGACCATCTGGATATCTTTATCAATCCGGAGGAAAGGGCGGAAGCCGAGCCGGAAGCCGTCAGGGATGAACGGACCCGTGAGATCAACAGGAACCTGTTCCGGAGCGTCAACGAATTGGAACTGTCGGTCCGTGCCGCCAATTGTCTCAAAAATGCGAACATCAAGACCATCGCCGATCTCGTCCAGAAGACCGAGGTGGAGATGCTCAAGACCAAGAACTTCGGCAAGAAGTCGCTCAACGAGATCAAGGAAATCCTGGCGGAAATGGGTTTGAGTCTGGGCACCAAGTTGGATACGCTGCCGTCCGGTGACGGGAATCCCAAATCCGATTCATAAACAAGAGGACTTGCCGTGCGACACAGGAAAAAGGGGAGGCAACTCGGCCGGAAGACCAAGCATCGGTGGGCTCTATTTCGGAGTCTGGTGACGGCGCTGCTTGATCAGGAACGGATCGAAACCACGGAGGCCAAGGCCAAGGAGGTGCGAGGCTTCGCTGAGCGGATGATCACGCTGGGGAAGGAAGGAACGCTGCCCGCCAGACGGCGTGCCCTCGGCTTTCTCAGAAGCAAAGAGGTGGTCTCGAAATTGTTCGACGATGTCGCGTCGCGGTTTCGGGATCGTCCCGGCGGTTACACGCGCATCATTAAGACGCGTCGGCGCGTCGGCGACGCGGCCGAGATGGTCGCGATCGAGTTGGTCTCCAGAGCGGTCGACTCCGATCAGAAGAAAGGGAGGGGGACATCCACACAATCCTCACCGGAGATGTCTGACAGTCCTTCTGCCTGAGCAAGGTTTGGGTTTTTGAAGCTGCATCCCTGCGGTTCGTCTCACCTGCGTTTCTCTTCTACTGGATCGTGAGTATGGTTCTCGGCGAGCTTACGGTGGATGCGTTTACTTGCACCGCCTGCCATGCTATTATCGTGCCAATGTGAGTTTTCGTTAATGCGCCATGTGAGAAGTGGAGTTACGGGAGATGTGGCAGCGTTGGGTTCGCGGGTCCTTACTTGCCATAAGCGCCATATTCGCCTCGTTTCTCGTCTACCTCTTGTTTACCCGCGCTGAATCGATTCCCTCATCTAGACTTACCCCGGCGACCGACTTTGAACGGGCCGACGCGAGCATCCAACGGTTCACCTTTATGCAAACGAAAGACGGTGCTGTACAGTGGGAGGTGCGCGCCCAAAAGGCTCGCCTGTTCGAGGGTGAAAACCGAGCCGTTTTGGATCGAGTCCACATCACTCTTTACGGAGACAAGGGGCGTGAATTCAGCTTGGAAGGGGACGAAGGCACCCTCGACACCGTGAAGAAAAATTTCGTGCTCTCCAATAGAACTGATCCGATCGCCGTGCGCACTGAAAGCGGGTACACGATCTATACCAATCATCTGGCGTGGAATGAAGAACGGGGCGAAATCAGCACGACTGAGCCCGTAACGATCACCGGCCACGGGTTGCATGTGAACGGTCGTGGGCTTATCGGGAAGGTGCAGTCTGAAGAATTTCAGGTTCTCGAAGATGTCCAGGTGGATATTCATCACGCTGATTAGCGTGCTTGGATTATGGCCGGCGGGACGCGCGTATTCGTCTGAGCTCCGCGAGGCGAAAGCGGCGTATTCTTCAAACGCCAGCACGACGATCACAGCGCAGAAAATGACCGTCCGCAACCAGGACAGCAAGGCCATTTTCGAAGGCGCCGTGGTGCTGATCAAAGGTTCTCTCGTGGTTCATTCTGATCGTATGGTCGTGTCGTTTCGACCAGCCGAGACGGATGGAAAAGAGAAATCCGAAGAAGCGCGAGCGGAACCGTCCGGTCAGAAGCGCGAGGCCATACCTTCCGTGTCGAACCGCTCGGTCAGCATGATCGAGGCAACCGGGCGGGTCAAGATCGAAAAAGATGGGGGCAGAGCTACCTGCCAAAAAGCGGTCTATTATCAGGACGAGGAAAAGATTGTGTTGACCGGAGACCCGGTAGCCTGGCAGAAAGGAACGCGAGTCAGCGGAAAACGGATCACGATGTTTCTGGCCGAGGATCGAAGCGTCGTCGAAGGCGGTTCTCACGTGACGATCGAAGGCGAAACGGGAGAGCAATAGTGCTGGATGCCTGTGCGTTGACCAACTCCAAGGCTGAGCCTGCAGTGACTCCTCGCGAGGCGGGCGAGCTTCTGTCGGCGACCGGGCTGGTGAAAAGCTTTAAAGGGAGAACCGTCGTGAAAGGAGTCTCGTTGGAGGTTCGGGCCGGCGAGGTGGTCGGCTTGCTTGGACCGAACGGAGCCGGCAAGACCACCATTTTCGACATGATGGTGGGGCTTTGTCAGCCGGACTCCGGCGATATTCACTTGAACGGCGAGGCGATCACGGACCTTCCGATGTATAAGCGGGCGCGGAAGGGGATCGGATATCTCCCACAGGAATCATCGGTCTTTCGCCGCCTCACGGTCGAAGAAAACATCTTGGCGATTCTGGAAATGATGGACCTTGGAGCGTCTGAACGCGAACAGCGTGTGGACGCGCTGCTGGGCGAGCTGGAACTAACCCATCTTCGAACAAGTAAAGCCTACTCTCTTTCGGGAGGAGAGCGGCGCCGGCTGGAGATTACCAGGGCTTTGGCGACGCAACCGCTCTTCTTGCTGCTCGACGAACCGTTCGCGGGTATCGATCCGATCGCCGTCGCGGATATCCAGCAGATCATCACGCGCCTGAAACAGAAACACATCGGGATCTTGATCACCGACCATAATGTGCAGGAAACGTTGTCGATTACGGATCGGGCCTACATCATCAATGAGGGGCAGATCCTGGAAGCCGGATCTCCAGAGGTCATCGTGAACAGCACGACGGCGCGCGCGGTCTACTTGGGCGAGCGGTTCCGGCTCTGACGGGAGATGGCGCGAGGATAGCGACATGAAACTGCGGCTTGATCTTCGGCTCAGCCAGAAGCTCATCATGACCCCCCAGTTGCAGCAGGCGATCAAGCTGCTGCAGCTTTCCCGACTGGAGCTTCAGCAGAGTTTAGCCCAGCACCTGATGGAAAATCCTTTGCTGGAAGAGGTGCCCGCCGAGTCCGAAGAAAGCGACCAGGCCGGGTCCGACGAAGCCGCCGTGGACGGAACCGACTATCCGCAATCGCCAAGCCGAAGCGGTACCGATGACGAGGGTTCCTCGGGGGAAGCCGAGAGTCCCGAGGATCTCTCGGCGGCGGGATGGGAGGATTACTTCGACAGCGATCGCCGTGCCGGCGATACGGAATATCCCTCCTCGGTTCAGGATGAGTTTCCGTCCTATGATCAGACGGTCGCCAAGGCGACTTCGCTGGAAGATCATCTGCTGTGGCAACTTTCACTCTGCGGTCTGTCCGACCGCGAAAAGGCCATCGGGCGGGTGATCGTCGGGAATATCGACGACGACGGCTATCTGCGGGTCCCGCTGGCCGAAGTCGTAGAAGGCACCGGTTTTTCCGTCGAGGAAGCGGAATCGGTGTTGAAGGTGATCCAGACGTTCGATCCCAGCGGTGTCGGCGCCCGCGACTTGTCGGAATGTCTTCTGCTTCAATTGGGCTATCTCGGTCGCAGCCCGATCGGGTCGATCGGAGCAAGACCCGGCGCGTTGAGAGGATCGGTGGTCGAGGCGATCATTCAGCATCATCTGAAGGACTTAGAGAAGAAACAATACGGGCGCATCGCGAAAGGGCTCAATGTCTCGGTTGAGGAAGTGTGCCGAGCGACGAAAATTATCGAAGGCCTGGAACCGAAGCCCGGACGACCCTTCGCGAACACCCAGAACTATGCGATTGTACCCGACGTCTTCGTGGTCAAGAACGAGGGTGAGTGGGTGGTCCTGCTCAACGACGACGGACTTCCTCGCATGAGGATCAGTCCCTATTACAAGCAATTGATGGCCGGCGGGCACTCTCCGGAGACCAAGGCGTATCTGGACGAGAAATTGCGCGCCGCGCAGTGGGTCATCCGCAGCATTGAGCAGCGTAACAAGACGATCGTGAAGGTCGTTTCCAGCATCGTCAAGTTTCAGCAACGGTTT
Source organism: Nitrospirota bacterium (assembly GCA_040755395.1). Classification (NCBI taxonomy): domain Bacteria; kingdom Pseudomonadati; phylum Nitrospirota; species Nitrospirota bacterium. The sequence goes on along the minus strand of JBFMAX010000010.1, from coordinate 129,162 downwards.
TTCGAGCACGGGGTCCAGTATCTGAAGCCGCTGGTGTTGAAGCAAGTGGCCGAGGACATCGGCATGCACGAATCGACGATTAGTCGCGTGACAGCCAACAAATATATGTATTGCCCACAAGGCATGTTGGAGCTGAAGTTCTTTTTCAACGCCGGCCTCCAGCGGGCCGACCAGCCGACCGATATGTTGTCTTCCGTCACCGTCCGTGAGATGATTCGAAAAATGGTGGCGGAGGAAGATCCGACCCGCCCCTTGAAGGATGAGGAGATTGCGGCCCGGTTGCGGAACCAAAACATCATCATCGCACGCCGGACCGTGGCGAAATACCGAGCGGAAGAGCATATTCCGTCCGCCAACCAGCGCAAGCGCTTCTTCTAAGACTCGTCTGTAGCCATCATCGATCAGTTTTTGAAGCAAGATAAAGGCCTGTGGTGTGTGAAGTAGGGCGTCGTGTCGAACACCCGTACCTCTCGTGGAGCGGATCTGAAAGACGATGAAGAGGGACTGTCAACAAATGTAAGCTGGCAACAGCATGGGGAGCATGAGGGGGAACGATGCAAGTGCTACTGACCGGGAGACATGTTGAAATCACTGCCGCGCTCAGGCGGTACGTGGAGACCAAGCTGAAGCGACTGGAGCGGTTCGGCGTCAAGTTGAGCAATATTCAGGTCGTTGTCGGCGTTGAAAAATTCCGACATACCGCGGAAGCGACCTGCATGCTCAACGGGAAGGCGATTCAGGCCAAGGTCTCGACCGAGGAAATGTACGCGTCCATTGATCAACTGGTCGATAAGATCGGAAGTCAGATTCGGAAGCGAAAAGAACGGTTGGTCGACCATAAATCCGGCTCCCAGAAGAAAACATTGAGACCGAGGGAGCGCACACCACTGGCTCAATCGGTTGATGTCAAGACAGTGCGCTCAGCCGCCCCCATCCTTCGTTTGGACGACGCGGTGATGAAGCTGGGCGCGCATCCATCGGCGATTGTCGTCTTCGTCAACGAGGCGTCGAACAAATTGCAGGTGCTCAGGCGGCTCGCCAACGGCGAGGTTGAATTGATCGATCCGCAGCCGCAGGAACCCGTGGAGTTGCATGCCCGCACTTAACCTCGTGATCATCAGCGGTCTGTCCGGTTCGGGGAAAACCCACGCGCTCAAATTTTTCGAAGACACGGGGTACTTTTGCGTGGACAACCTCCCGGCAGCGCTTCTGCCCACCTTCGTCGATCTCTGCAATCAGCAGGGCGGTGAGATCAAAAACGTGGCGCTCGGAATTGATATTCGGGAACGGGTGTTTTTCTCGGATTTAATGGGAATCCTTGATCGGATCAAGGCCTTGGGCCATTCCATCGAGTTGGTGTTTTTGGAAGCCAGGGAGGAGGTGCTCGTACGTCGGTTTTCCGAGTCGCGCCGCCCCCATCCCTTGTTGCCGCATTTGCCGGTTCTGGAGGGCGTGCGTTTCGAAAAGGAACGGATGACTGAGCTGCGTCGTCAAGCAGACCGCATCATTGATACATCCGACCTGACTGTGCACGAACTGAAAGACCTTCTCGCGCGCCAATTCAAACGCGAGGACGGGCCGCATCGCCTCACGATCTCTTTGGTGACGTTCGGGTTCAAGTTCGGCGTTCCCTACGACATCGATCTGTTGTTTGACGTCCGCTTCCTGCGCAATCCCTTCTTTGTTCCGGACCTTAAACCGCTTACAGGCGAGGACTCTCGGGTCAGAACCTATGTTCTCAACGATCCCGACGCCATCGCATTCCTCGGGCTGGTGGAGGGCATGCTCAAGTTCCTTATTCCCCTATTCGAACGTGAGCGTCGCAGCTATTTGACCATTGCGTTCGGTTGCACAGGCGGACGCCATCGTTCCGTTGCGCTCGCCATCCGTTTGCGGGACAGTCTCGTCGGCATGGGGCACGAGGTCACGCTCGTGCATCGTGATCTTCACAAATCCTAGCCGCGTGTGCGCATCGAGTGTTTGCTTGACAGGTATAGCATATTGACTATACTTACCTCGTAACTTCAATCGTCTGCATTTCTTAAGTGGGGCTGCGGCGGATTTGTGAAGAAATCGAAAACCGTTTCAAAGAACAAGAAGAAGTGGTACAAGACCAATCAGATTTGTGACCTCTTCGACGTTTCCCGAGCGACCCTGTTCCGATGGGAGCGTGAAGGGTTGATCTCGGGCCCACCTCGCGACTGGCGGAACTGGAGGCTCTACACGCCAGAGAACGTCAAGGAGATCAAAAAAGTCATTCGGGCTCGGAAAGTGGTCCTCTGAAAGGTTGACTCATGCTCGGTTCGTTCAAGAGCCTGCTCGAGACCGATGTCTTTTCGATGTTTTCCCCGAAGCGTCAGCTTGTCGGGTTAGACATCGGTTCGAGCGGGATTAAGCTGGTCCAACTCAAAGAGAACAGGGGACGCTATGTGCTGCAGAAATTCGGCGTACGGGCTCTTGAACCTGAGGTGATCGTGGACGGAACGGTGATGGACGAGGCGCGGGTTGTTTCGGCCATCAAGGAACTGATGGAAGAAAACAACGTCAAATTGAAGAACGTCGCGATTTCCATTTCCGGACATGCCGTGATCATCAAGAAAATTACCTTGCCGCCGATGCCGGAGGAGGAACTTGAAGAACAGGTGAAGCTTGCCGCCGAACAGTACATCCCTTTCGACATCAATGAGGTCAATCTGGATTTCCATGTGCTGAATCCCTCGGAAGTCGGCGACGATGCCGAACCGCAGATGTCCATCATTCTGGTCGCAGCCAAAAAGGACAAAGTCAACGAACTGACCGAATTAGTCAAAGGGGCCGGTTTGATTCCCGTCGTCATGGATGTCGATGCGTTTGCTGTCGAGAACATGCACGCGATTAATTATCCGGTGGCGCAGGAAGATACCACCACTTTGGTCAATCTCGGGGCCAGTGTCATGAACGTGAACATCGTCAAGGGTGGGACCTCTCTGTTCACCCGCGACATTCCGCTGGGGGGCAATCGTTATACCGAAGCCATCCAGCGGGAGATGGGCATGTCGTATGAGGACGCGGAAGAAGCGAAGAAAGGCCGGCGTGTCGAGGGGAGCGATCGGCAAACCATCGTCAGCGTCATCGACAGCGTGAACGCGGAGGTGGCGTCGGAGATTGCGAGGACGGTCGACTACTTCAGGACAACGTCTCCGGAAGGGGACATTGATCGGGTCTTGTTGTGCGGAGGAGGCGCGAAAGTTACAGGGCTACTCCAGCAGTTGCGCGACCGGATGCACATTGAAGTCGAGATCGCGAACCCTTTCAACGAAATCGACACCTCGGTCAGCGGTGTGGATCCGGAAGCATTGGAGGAGTTGGCCCCGCTCGCCGCGGTCGGTGTGGGATTGGCGCTCCGGATGGTGGGTGATCGATGATCAGAATCAACCTCCTCCAGGGGCCGAAGGGACGGAAGCCCAAGCAGCAGTGGGATGTCAGAGCCGAGGCGTTGCTGGCGATCGGAGCTCTCGTGATCACTCTGGCCGGGTGCTGGTGGTATTCTTCATCGTTGGACGACGAGATCGAACGACACCAGACCGAGAAGCAGGAGAAAGAAAAGCAGTTGGCGCTGCTCAAAGAGCAGCTCAAACAGGTCGAGGATTTTGAAGCCAAGAAGAAGCTGCTCGAGGATAAGAATCGTATCATCGAGCAGTTAGAGAAATCGCGTTCGGGTCCCGTCCGTGTCCTGGATTACGTCAGCCAGAGTCTGGAACCGCTGAAGGTATGGCTTGTCCGATTGAGCGTGCAGGGCAATAACGTGGAGCTGGAAGGGCGGGCCCTTTCCAACGACGATATCGTGGAATTCGTCAACAACCTGCGACGAACGGATTATTTCGCCAACATCAGGTTGTTGGAGAGCCGCTCTGCGCAAGAGAGCAAGATCAACGTGTATCAGTTTAAGCTCGGATTCGCACTGAAAGGCTGATATGGCGCTGTCCGGTCTCAACCTTGAATCTCTCCGCAGCGTTCCCCTGACGCAGAAGATCGCGCTGCTGGGGCTTTTTCTTGCGGGTATTGTGGTGGGATTCTATTACTACGTCGTCGAGCCCAAGACCGTGATCATCTCGGGTCTGCAGACCGAAATCGCCAAGTTGGACACCGACATTCAATCCTTGACCATCAAGGTGAAGCACCTTGATGAGTTGATCGCCGCGAACAAGCAGTTGGAGATCGATTTGGCCAAGAAAAAGGAACGGCTTCCTCCCGAGGAAGAGGCGGTGATGCTGCTCAAGCAACTGTCCGATCTCGGGGTGAAGCTGGGATTGGATATCAAGCTCTGGAAGCCGGGCGCGCAAACGGAAGATCCGTCGAAGCTTTTTGTCAGGATGCCCGTCAGCGTGGAGGTGGCCGGCGGATATCATACGGCGGCCCTGTTTTTTGATCGGATCAATAAGTTGCCTCGAATCATCAACGTCTCCGATCTCAAAATGGGCTCCCCGCGTATCGAACAGGGACGGGTGGTGACCCAAACGGTGTTTGACCTTGTGGCCTTCGCAGCGCCGCAGGAAAAAAAGGGAACATCTACCGCCAAAAAATGAAGTCGAAGACATGGCCAGCGGATTATTGATAAGGCGATCGTATGGGAAGAATCTCGCCAGGAGCGGATGTCCGTTGACGCTCGCCGTTGTCCTTGGCTGGGGCGTCGTCGTTTGGGTTGGGCTGTTCGGGTGCGATCACGCCCTCTCGCAGGATGCCGCCGCAGCTCAGCACATGGGACAGATCAACCAGATGAGGCCCGACTCGCTGAAAGTGACCCCGATGACGGATGTGCCTAGACAGGCTCCGAGCAGTGTTGCGGCATCACCGCCGATCGAGCCGATCGGGTCGCCCGGTGAGCCCGCTCTGCCGGCCGGCACGGGCGGATTCTCGTACGACCCCTCCGGGCGGCGCGATCCCTTTGCGCCCATCGTGCAGCAGGGGCAGGGAGTAGGTCCGGCGGATGAGAATTTACCCCCGCTTCAACGGGTCGGCCTGACCGAGTTAACCCTCATTGGAATCGTCTGGGGCGCGTACGGGTACACCGCGATGGTGCAGACTCCGGATGGGAAAGGCTATGCGGTCCGACGCGGGACGCGCATTGGTCCGAACAACGGCGTGGTCAGCGCGATTACGGAGCGAGGCATCATCGTGCAGGAACGGTTCACGGACATTTATGGAAAAAAGCAGGAGCGGGAATACGTCAAGCTTCTGCATGCGAAAGAGGGCCCAGAATGAGCCGCATACGTCGCCGTTCACCACTTGTACTGAGCTGGGTCGCGTGTCTGACGATCTGGAGCGCCGCGCTTGCATTCGGCAGCACAGACACTGTCCATGAGGCGGTCGGAACTCTTGACGGCGTCGGAAGCATCGATACACAGGTTCCGGGACGTGGAGCTGCCGATGTGACAGACGATATGGGACCAGCGTTGCACGAAGCGGGCTTGCCAGTTCGGACACGTGCGCATGCCGGGATCGTCGGGCAAATCGAAGTGAAACGTGGCGAAAATCAGGTCACCGTGCTCGTCTCCGGCGAAGGTTCGTTCAAATATCGCGACCGGTTGATTGACGGCCATCGCCTCGTCCTGGACCTGCCCAATGCGGCATCGGCCGTCCGGTTCCCGATTCTCGCCGTCGACCATGAACTCTTGAAGCAGATCAGGATCGGCAACCATCCGGATAAGATTCGGCTGGTGTTCGATCTGCCTCAGCCAGCTCGATATGACGTGCGTCTCGAAAACGGGCAGGTCGTCGTCAACTTGATGCGCCGGCCGGAGCCGGCGTTCCCCGCTGTTTCAGGAACCACAGTGATGCGCGATCTGGAACGAGCCGCTCAGGCGATTGGGGCGACGAAAGCGGCGGGCGACGCCGGCAACAAACCGGCGTTCAAACCGATCCTCTGGTCCGAACGCCCTGTTCGGCGTGCGGTCGCGCCTCGACTCGTGCAAATGGCGACGGAACCGGACGACAAAGAGAGCAAGGAAAGCAGGGAGCCCGACATCGTGACCGGCCAAACCCGGTTTGTCGGCCGGAGAATTTCGCTCGATTTTCAACAGGCCGACATCACGAACGTGCTGCGTCTGATCGCCGAGGTCAGCGGGTTCAACATCGTGGTGGGAGAAGGGGTCAAGGCCAAAGTCACCATGAAACTGGTCAGCGTGCCTTGGGACCAGGCGTTGGACATGTTGCTGCGCATGAACGGCTTGGGCATGATCAAACAAGGCAACATCGTCTGGGTCGATACCTTGTCCAACATCGCCAAGCAACAAGACGACGAAGCGCGGGTCAAGGAATCCAAGACAAAAGCGGAGCCGTTGGTCACGCGGGTCTTTTATATTCGCAATGTCAACGCCCAGGAGCTCATGACCTCGTTGCGACAGTACCTGAGCCCGCGGGGCACCATGAACTTCAATGTCGCCAGCAATGCGCTGGTGGTGAAGGATGCCGAATCGCAGATAGCGGTCGTGAAGCAATTGGTCGAAGGTTTGGACTTGGAGTCGCCGCAAGTGCAGATCGAGGCGCGGATCGTTCAGGCGGACACGACGTATTCTCGATCCTTGGGTATTCAATGGGGAATGCAAAGCCTGAATTCTGGACCATCGTTTGGAGTGGCAAATTTTCGAACTGGTGCTGGAACCACTCTGACCGGCACGTCAACTGCCTTTGGGAGCGGAAAAGAACTAAGCGATGCGGCAACCAACTTTCTTGTAAATCTTCCCGCGGCTGTCTCGGGACTTTCAGCGATTCCCGGGGCAGGTTTCACGTTCGGCAAAGCCGACGGAGCTCTGCTCGATCTCAGGCTCTCGGCCGGCGAGTTGCTCGGTTTGACCAAAGTCATCGCGGCGCCCAAGGTCACGACCCTGGACAAGCGAGATGCGAAGATCGCGCAGGGCGAATCGATCCCTTTCCAGACGACGTCGCTGCAGGGGACGCAAACGACCTTCGTGGACGCGAATCTGGAGCTGAATGTGACGCCGCAGATTACCTCTCGCGATCCCAAAGAGATCGGAAAGCAGATTCTGCTGAAGGTCCGGGCGACCCGGAACGCGGTCGGGGCGAGGAGCAATCCGGCCGGGCCCAGCATCGATCGGCGTGAGGCCACCACCCAAGTGCTGGTCCGGGACGGGGAGACCATGGTTATCGGCGGTGTGTTTGTCGATACCCAGACCAATACGGTGGCGGGGGTTCCGTATCTGTCCCGCATTCCGGTCCTCGGCTGGCTCTTTAAGAATAAAACCGAGAGTGTAACCAAACAGGAACTGCTCATCTTCTTGACGCCGACCATCGTGAAGAGTTCTTGACACCCGCCGCCGCAAAGAGCTACAAGTCCCCGGGTAGCTCATTATGTTGCGCTATTTGAACGGAGGCGAATCCCACGGCAAGTATCTCGTCGCCATCCTGGAAGGCGTTCCCGCCGGGCTTCCGCTGACACCCGACATGATCAACCATGACCTGGCCCGCCGCCAGAAGGGCTACGGGCGGGGCGGTCGTATGCGCGTGGAGGAAGACCGGGTCGAGTTCGCGTGCGGGGTACGAAAAGGACAGACCATCGGCAATCCGATCGGTCTGCTCATCGCGAACAAGGATTGGGAAAATTGGAAGGACGTCATGGCCGTCGAGCCGGGGCCGGTCCCTCCGGAAAAAGTGGTCACCAGACCGCGTCCGGGCCACGCCGATTTGGTCGGGGCCATCAAATACGGCCATCGGGACATTCGGAACGTCCTCGAAAAAGCGAGCGCCAGGGAAACGGCGATCCGCGTGGCGATCGGCGGAGTGGCCAAGGCGTTGTTGACTCACTTCGGGATGCGGGTGATCAGCTACACGGTGGAGATCGGCGGCGTCGCCGCAAAACGATGCGACGATCCGGTCGAAGCCTATGAACGGGCCGAGGCGTCGGACGTCCGTTCGCCCGATCCGGAGGCCGGCGCGAAAATGGTGGAACAGATCAGAACGGCCAAACACCGGGGCGATACGCTCGGGGGGGTTTTCGAGGTCGTCGTGACGAACCCCCCGATCGGCCTGGGGTCCTACGCGCAATGGGACCGGCGGCTCAGCGCGCGCCTTGCCATGGCGGCGATGAGCATCCAGGCCATGAAAGGGGTGGAGATCGGCATGGGGTTCGAAGCGGCCCGCCGCTTCGGATCGGAAGTCCACGACGAGATTTATTACGACCATACGCGCCGGGAGTTCGTCCGCAAGACCAACAACGCCGGAGGGCTGGAAGGCGGAATCACCAATGGCCAGCCCATCGTCATTCGGGTGGCCATGAAGCCGATCTCGACCCTGTACAGTCCCAAGAAGAGCGTGGACATCGAGACCAAGGAACCCTTCGACGCCACGGTGGAACGTTCCGATATCTGCACCGTGCCGGCCGCCGGCGTGGTCGGGGAGGCGGTGGTCGCCTTCGAGATGGCCAATGCGCTGATCGAGAAGTTCGGGGGCGACAGTTTGGAAGAGATGAAGCGCAACTTTGCTGCGTATCAGGCTTACGTAAAAGCCTTTTAGTTTCCCTCTGGGGTGTGCTACCATCCTCCGCGTTTTAACCGCTCTCTTCTTCCGCTGAGACAGCGCAGCCGATCGTCCGGCTTGCCAACGGCAAGAGGCAGCGAGGCCTGGCGCAGGCGATCGGTCGGACAATAGACGCTTCTGTGTCGGATACCATGGATCCTATCGGGGAGTACACGGTTCGGGTCTCGCTCGCCGAGCGAAGCTACGACATTCGTATCGCGCGCGGGACGCTGCAAGAAGTCGGGACCACCCTCGACCGGCTCGGGCTCTCAGACAAAGTCGGGATCGTCACGGACCGCAACGTGGCGGAGCGGTACCTGCCGCGGGTTGTGAAGTCGGTCAAGGCCGCCGGCTTCCGGGCGGTGCCGATCGTCCTGCCGGCGGGCGAACGGAGCAAGACGCTGCGGTCGGTGTTCGACATCTTGGACGAACTGATCCGCGCCGGGTTCGAACGTCGATCGGCCCTGGTCGCCCTGGGAGGCGGCGTCATCGGGGATCTCACCGGCTTCGCCGCCGCGATCTATCTCCGAGGAATCCCTTTCATACAGGTCCCCACAACCTTGGTCGCCCAGGTCGATTCCAGCGTCGGAGGAAAAACCGGCGTCGACCATCCCCTCGGAAAAAATCTGATCGGCGCGTTCCACCAGCCGCGAGCGGTGCTCATCGATCCTGACACGTTGAGAACGCTCCCCAAACGGGAATGGGTGGGCGGCCTGGCCGAGGTCATCAAGTACGGCATGATTGCGGACGAACCCTTTTTTGCCTATCTGGAAAAACACGTGGAGGCGCTCCTGCGGATGGAGCCGGAGCCGGTGGTTCAGATCATCAAGCGGTCCTGCGAAATCAAGGCGCAGGTCGTGGCCGAGGACGAACGGGAATCCGATCGCCGGCGGGTCCTCAATTACGGGCATACCATCGGGCATGCGTTGGAGGCCCTCGGAGGATACCGGTCGCTCATTCACGGGGAAGCGGTCGCCATCGGGATGGTGCAGGAAGCCGATCTCGCCCGGCATCTCGGGATCTGCGGTCGGGAAGTCGTGGGTCGCCTGCGGGGACTGGTGCGCGCCGCGGGCCTGTCAGACACCATGCCCCAGGTGCCGTTCAGCGCGCTCTGGAAGGCCATGCAGCACGACAAGAAAGTGGCGGGCGGGACGGTCTACGGCGTATGGCCGGAGCGGATAGGCCGGGTCAGGATCGCGCCATTGGCACGTGACGTTTGCCGGCAGTGGTTCGTGGGGCGGCGGTCGACAAGCAAGAGATAAGGGGTAAGGGGAACGGGGTAGAGGGGGAACGGGGTAACGGGATAAAGCAATCCGATGGAGTCCAAGCGCCGACAATCCGTGGCTCAGTTGGAACAGGCCTTGCGCGAGAAGACGCGCGAGGTGGACGTGCTGCATCGCATCAGCGAGTCCATCACCAACACGCTGGATCTCGAGGCGGTGCTCAAGCACATCGTCGAAGTGGTGGTCGAAGTGACCAAGGCCGACGCCTGTCTCCTGTACCTGCTCTCCGACAGCCACGATGAATTGATCCTGCGGGCGTCGAAAAATCCCCATCCCAAGCTGATCGGCCGGATCACGATCGGTCTCGGCGAGGGCATCACCGGGTGGGTCGCGCGCGAGCGCACGCGGGTCGTGATCCCCAGCAATGCGAGCGACGATCCGCGGTTCAAGTTCTTCCACAATCTGCCGGAAGACCGCTACCAGGCGTTCGTCTCGGTCCCGATCATGGCCAAGAAGGAAGTCGTGGGCGTCATCAACGTGCAGCACAAGCGGCCGCGACGCTACCGGCCGGACGAGTTGGCGCTGCTCTCCACCATCGCCAACCAGGTCGGCGGGGCCATCGAAAACGCGCGGCTCTACGACCAGATGAAGCGCAAGGCGCTGCAACTGGAAACCCTGTCGCAGGTATCGGAGACCGTCGCCTCGAACCGCCTGATCGAGGATGTGCTGCAACTCATCGTCACGATGACGGCGCAGATGATGAACTCGAAAATCTGCTCCATCATGCTGCTGGACGAGCCGACCGGGGAGTTGCGGATCGTGGCGACGCAGAGCTTGAGCGAGGCGTACCGCCGGAAGCCCAATCTCAAGGTCGGGCAGAGCATCAGCGGACGGGCGGTCCAGGAACGCCGGCCCATCATCGTGCCGGACGTCACCAAAGAGCGGGACTACATGTATCCGGACATGGCGAAGAAAGAAGGGCTCTGCTCGCTGCTCTCGGTGCCCATGATGATCCGGGACAAAGCCGTCGGCGTGATCAACAGCTATACCTCCGTGCCGCACAACTTCACGGCCGAAGAGGTCAAGCTCCTGCAGGCGATCGCCAACCAGGCGGCCATCGCGATCGAGCACACGACGCTGATGGAGAAGTCGTTCGAAATGCAGGAAGCGCTGGCGGTGCGGAAGCTGCTCGAACGGGCCAAGGGCTATCTCATGCGGTCCAAGAAACTTTCGGAGGAAGAAGCCTTCAAGCTGATTCAGCGGCAGAGCATGGATCTGCGCAAGTCCATGCGGGAAATCGCGGAAGCGATCCTGCTGGCGGGAGAGATCGAGGAAAGAGCCGAACGGCAAAAGATGTAAAGGGAAGAATGACCGTTACGGTGTCGTGTCCTGACCCTTCGGGCCCGGCCTGCTCTTGCGTTTCACGCTGCCCGTCTCGGCGTCGCGGTCGGCGAGGTGACGCCGGATCTCCTGCAGTTCCTTCTTCAGTTCCTCCAGTTCCATATCCTTCTTGATGATCAGATCCTTGATCGCGCGGAGCTCTTCCTCGTGCGGGTCGGAGGCCGCAGCGGAGGGCGGTTGATCCGCGGCCGGTGGGGTGATGGGGGCGGGCGGACGAGTAGACCCGGCGGGCCTGCCGGTTTGGGCGGCTGCGGGAGTTGGTTCCATTTCCGACCGCGGCAGCCTGGCCAGCAGGTCGTAATCGATGACCAGGGTGGTGTCCTCCGCCTGCGTCGTTCGATAGGAGTCGTCGCGCCGCGCGGTCGCGGGAACGAAAAAGACCGTCCGCTGGTTGAGCCCCGAAGGATCGGGCAACCGGCGATTGGCCATGTTGATGGTGTCCGCGCGCTCGGCTCGTCGGCGATACTGCGTGAGGGTCAGATGGAGCGACAGGCCGTGGGCGAACAGCGTTCCTGCGGTCACTTCGCGGGGCGAAAGAGCCAGCGGCGGTTCCGACGAACCAAGCCCTGCGCCGGCCCGGGTGGAATACGAAGGATCTCCGTGCGCGACGACGCGGAATCCGACTCGCTGGTCCGGAGCCGCCCGGGAGAGCGCCGTCGCCAGGAGCGGCGCAAGAAATCCGATGTCCTCCTCCGAAAAGACCCGCGTCGATCTCGGTTGATCGCTCAAGAGAGATTGGAGAGCGATTCTGTCATCGTGAACCATCACGCCTCGCAGGACCCGGGCGAGCGTCTCCGGGGCCAGGGTGATGGGATGGGCGGCCTGGACCGACCGATCGGGGAGGCGTTCCAGGTAGACCGCGCCCCGGGGAGTTTCCTCGATCATGACATCCAGGTCGGGCGATGTCGCGCAGCCGCTCACCGACAACCCCGCAAGGACCCACAGCGCGACCGGTCCGATCGCCGCCCGGCCGGATGCTGACATACCGCGTCGCATGGCGGCGCTAGTCTAGCACATCACAAAACCCCCTTGACAGAATAAACGGGAGAAGCTTATAAGCAGTTCACCGTGCGAGCTTCGGTGTGGGGACAAGGGAGTCTTCGCACCGCCCGCGGAAATCAGAACAAGACGAGGACAACGGCGTCCTTTTGGTCCTGAGTCGGACCGGAAGGGCGTTTTTTTTTGGCTCGACCGCCCGCCGGTCCGGGTGTGTGATCAACAGTCATCGCTTGGGAGACCGGGAGGGAGGGATATGAGCACGTCCATCAGTAAAGCCGGCCGCAGCCTGTGGCTGTCGGCCGTCGTATCCATCATGCTCTTCGCCCCGCCGGCGTGGGCGCAGCAGGCGGCGGGAGAGGCGGAGGGCGCGGGGCGCCTGACTCGACAGCAGGAGGAAAAGCCGGTTCATATGTGTCCAGGCTGCCTGGCGCCGATCTTCACGCAGGAAGGCAGGGGCAGCATTACTCCGTACGGGCGCATCGAGCTGGACGGCATTTACAGCAACAGGAACACGAACCCCCTGGATCCGGCTCAGTTCAACGGATACGCGACCGCCGCCGGCAGCAACAGCAACAATACCAGCACCTTGAATCCCCGCTACAGTGTCTTCGGCATCCGGGCCGACCGGACCGATGGACAACACTCGCTGACCGGGGTCGTCGAGGCCGATTTTTACGGCGACAAGGACGTGGCCAGCAGTATTACTCCTAGGCTGCGATTGGCGTATGCGCGATATACCTATGCTCAAATGAGCTTGACCGTCGGCCAGGACTGGACCCCGGTGATGGCGTTGCATCCGGACCTGATCGACTTTTCGATCATGGGGTACGGGGGCAACCTCTGGCAGCGTATTCCGCAGATCACCTTCCGGTACCAATTCACCGAGAACGTGGAAGGCTTGATCACCGTGATGCGGTTCGAGCGCGGGCTCTACGCGATTTCCGGGCAGCGCCAGGTTCGCCCGCAGGCCACGCCCAAGGTCGCCCAAGGCGACGCCCCTCCTCCGAATAACTCCAACGATGCGTTCAGCGACCCGATTCAGCATCCCTATTACGGAACCCGGCTCGCCTATAGCAAGGATGGGGTGTTGGTCGCGGTCAGCGCGGCCTATCGGTACTACCGGTCGGCGCCGATTCCTCCTTCAGGAACTTCCGCAGTACCCGCAGGAGCGTTCGGCGGGAATTTCACCTCCGGCCGCGACATCAACTCCTACCTCGTCGGCGGCGAAGTGGTGATCCCGCTCACCAAGGTCCTGAAATTTTCGGGTGAATTGGCCTATGGACAGGCCTTGGGGCAGGAGTTCTTCCGCTTCGGTCAGGACTTGAACCTGACCACCGGCAAACCCATCCGGACCTTGATGGGATGGGGCCAGTTGAGTTGGGCCGCCTCGCGCAAATACACGTTCCTGGCCGGGGCCGGCATGGACAACCCCCTCGACCAGGATGTCCGGGGAAGCACCGTCAACGTGGACACGCAGTACAAGAGCAACTACCGCACCTATCTCACGGCCATTCATCCCATCTGGTCGGATTTCTATATCGGGCTGGAATGGCAGCACCTGTGGACGACGTGGGCCGTCGGGACGGGGAGCCAGCATTACCAAGGCGATACCTACAATATGGCCTTTTGGTACAACTTCTGACATGGCGAGCCGCCAGCGGTCGGCCCTCGGCGGAAAGCTGATCGCCGAAAGCTGAAAACTGAAAGCTGGCGGCTGATAGCTGATAGCAAAAGGAGCGTGAACATGGACGAGACGAAGACCAATGAATCGATGAATGGGCCGCAGGACGCGAATGCCGACCAGAACCCCTCCCGCCGCGAGTTCCTGGCGCAGGGCACGAAGGCCGCGGCCGGGGTGGGCATTGCCGCGTTGCTGGGCAACCTGGGCCACTGGGCTCTGTCCTATGCGGCGGACAGGGAGCCGATCAAGATCGGCGTGCTGCACTCGTTGAGCGGCACGATGGCGATCAGCGAAGTCTCCCTGCGCGACGTGGTGCTGATGGCGGTGGAGGAGATCAACGCCAAAGGCGGCGTCATGGGCCGCAAGATCCAGCCGGTCGTCGTCGATCCCGCTTCGAACTGGGATCTGTTTGCCGAGAAGGCCAAGCAGTTGCTGTTGCAGGACAAGGTGGCGGTCGTGTTCGGCTGCTGGACCTCGGTCAGCCGCAAGTCCGTGCTCCCGGTGTTCGAGAAGAACAACGGCCTGCTGTTCTACCCCGTGCAGTACGAAGGCGAGGAGTGCTCGCATAACGTGTTCTATACCGGCGCGGCGGTGAATCAGCAGGCGGTACCGGCGGTGGACTACCTGATGAGCAAGGAAGGCGGCGGGTTCAAGAAGTTCTATCTCTTGGGGACGGACTATGTGTATCCCCGCACGACCAACAAGATCCTGCGGGCGATGTTGCTGGCCAAGAAAGTGCCGCCGGCCAACATCATGGAGGAATACACGCCGTTCCATCACCAGGACTATCAGACCATCGTCGGCAAGATCAAAAAGTTCGCGGCCGGCGGCGGGGCCTGCGTGATCAGCACGATCAACGGCGACAGCAACGTGCCCTTCTACAAGGAATTCGCCAACCAGGGATTGCGCGCGGAGGACGCGCCGATCATGGCGTTCAGCGTGGCCGAAGATGAGCTGCGCGGCATGGACACCACGGCGCTGGTCGGACACCTGGCGGCCTGGAATTACTTCCAGAGCATCGACACGCCGGAGAACAAGAAATTCGTGGCCGACTTCAAGGCGTACTGCAAGAGGAACAACCTGCCGGACGGCGACAAGCGCGTGACGGACGATCCGATCGAAGCGGCCTATTTCGGCGTCCACGTCTGGAAGCAGGCGGTGGAGAAAGCCGGGTCGACCGAGGTCGACAAGGTCCGCAAGGCGGTGTACGGCATGGAGTTCATGGCGCCGGGCGGCAAGAAGAAGATGGACGAGGCCAATCACCACACGTACAAGCCGGTCCTGATCGGGGAGATCCTGAAGGACGGGCAGTTCAAGACGGTGTGGCAGAGCAAAGGGTTGGTCAAGCCCGAGCCCTGGAGCGAGTACACCAATCCGGACAAAGGATGCGATTGGGTGAAGCATCAGGGGACGTATCAGAAGAAAGCCTGATCGGAGAATAAGCGGGTCAACGTCACCAGCGTGTTACTCTATTTGCAGGCTGGGATGAAGATGCGGGTCCCGTCACCGGCCAGCCCGTCCGTGCTCGCACCCCGCCCGGTGTAGGGACCCCGCTCCGCGCGGACGGGCGCCCAGGTCGGTGCCACCCGCATCTTCATTCTTATAGTGGTGCCCCGAAGGCTCATTCAGACTGTGAAAAATATCGTGATCATCTCGAAGTTCAGAACGCTACCGTCTTTGATGTTTCTCGGGCTGCTTGCAGTGTGTGGAAGTGAAGGGGCGACGGCGGCGGAGGGGGCGGCGGCGCCGTCTCCGCCGCCTGCGGTCGAGCGGGCGCTGGCGAATCTGTCGAGCAACGATGAGGCGGTGCGGGAGGCGGCGATCCGCACGCTCATCGAGCAGGGCGATGAACGCCTGCTGCCTCGCCTGGACGCGATTCGAGCCGACGCGGATCGCAGTCTCCGGCTGGCCATCAAGCCGGTGATGGATCTGCTGAAGAACCGCGCCAAGCTGGCCAGCGACGAGCCGGATGAGCGCCGCTCCGCGGCGACGGACTTGGGGACGCTCGGCCGGCCGGCGGCGATCCCCTGGCTGGAGCAAGCCGCCGCCCGGGAGCCGAATCGCTGGGTGCGCTACACGATGGAGGAGTCGGCGCACCTGTTGAAACTGGCCTCGGGTGATGCGGATGCCCGGGCCGCCGCGGTCGTCAAATTGGGCGAGCTGCGGAGTCAGAACGCGTTGCCTGCATTGAAGGAGTTCGCGCGGGCCGCCGCCGATCCCGGCGCGACCGATGAACAGAAAGTTCTCGCGCGGGCCGCAACCGAGGCTATCGAGCGCATCGAAGTTTGGGCGACCTGGTCCAGCGCCTTTGAAACCCTCTTCAGAGGAATCAGCCTCAGTTCTATCTTGTTGATCATGTCCTTAGGCCTGGCCATCGTCTTCGGACTGATGGGCGTGATCAACATGGCCCACGGCGAATTGATGATGGTTGGGGCCTACGCCACGTTCATCACGCAGGAATGCTTCAAGGCCTATCTTCCGCCGGACATCTTCGACTATTATTTCCTTCTCTCCATGCCCATTTCGTTTGTGGTTGCGGCGCTGTTCGGACTGATCCTGGAGGCCGCCGTCATCCGGTTCCTCTACGGGCGTCCGCTGGAAACCATGTTGGCGACCTGGGGGCTCAGCCTCGTCATGATCCAAGCCGCCCGTGTGTACTTCGGGGACCTGACCGCGGTGGTCGCCCCCGGTTGGCTGAGCGGCGGCGTGCAGATCATGGTCGGGGTCTATCTGCCCTACAACCGGCTCTTCATCATTGCGTTGTCCATCGTGTGCGTCGCCGGCATCTATGTCCTGCTGTTCCGGTCCGGGCTGGGCCTGCGGGTACGGGCCGTGATGCAGAACCGCAACATGAGCGCGTGTCTGGGCATCCCCACCCGAAAGGTCGATGCCTACACCTTCGCCTTCGGGTCGGGCCTGGCGGGATTGGCCGGTTGCGCGCTCACGCTGATCGGCAACGTCGAACCGGGCTTGGGCCAGAACTACATCGTGGACTCCTTCATGGTGGTCGTCACCGGCGGGGTCGGCAAGCTGATGGGCACGATCGTCGCGGCGCTCGGCATCGGCGGGCTCAACAAATTGCTGGAGCCCAGTTTCGGGGCCGTCTACGGTAAAGTCCTGATCCTGGTGCTCGTGATCCTGTTCCTGCAGTGGCGGCCTTCCGGGCTGTTTGCGATCAAAGGGCGATACGTCGAATAGGCAATTGTTGGATTCTGAGTTCTGAATTATGAATTGAAACCACAATTCAGAATTCAACATTCAGGATTCAGCATTCGCAATGTGAAAGCGCTGTCGGGGAGCGGCATGAATGAAGAGCGACCGATGGGTGACAGGCATGAACGGGAAGGGCTTGCGTTTTGGCTGGTCGGTTTCACGCTCCTGGTGATCCTGCCCTTGCTGAACGTCCTCCCGGCGGAAGATTCCTGGCTCCGTGTTTCGGACTTCACCCTCAACCGCTTCGGCAAATTCCTCGCCTTCGCTATTCTCGCGTTGGGCCTCGACTTGATCTGGGGCTACACCGGTATTCTGAGCTTGGGCCACGGCGTGTTCTTCGGACTGGGGGCGTATGCCATCGGCATGCATCTCATGCTGGCGATCGGCACGGAGAGCGTGTACGGCAGCGAGCTGCCGGACTTCATGGTTTGGAACCAGGTGAAGGAGCTGCCGCTCTTTTGGAAGCCGTTTTATAGCTTCACGTTTGCCTTCGCCGCCGCGCTTCTTGTCCCGACGCTCTTCGCCCTGGTGTTCGGGTTCCTGGCGTTCCGCAGCCGGATCAAGGGCGTCTACTTCGCCATCATCACCCAGGCCTTGGCGCTCTCGGCCTGGCTCGTCTTCAATCGCAACGAGACCAACCTGGGCGGCACCAACGGTCTGACCGACTTCAAGAAGATGCTCGGCTTCCGGCTGAGCGAACCGGGCACGCAGCGCGCCCTCTATGTCATCACCGTGCTGTGCCTGGGGGCGGCCTATCTGCTGTGTCGCTGGATCGTCCGATCCCGAACGGGCAAGGTCCTGGTCGCCATCCGTGACAGCGAGCAGCGGGTGCTCTTCTCCGGCTATTCGCCGGCCAACTACAAGCTGTTCGTCTTCGTCGTCTCGGCGGCCTTAGCCGGACTCGCCGGCATGCTCTACGTGCCGCAGGTCGGGATCATCACGCCGGCGCAAATCGGGGTGCTGCCGTCGTTGGAAATGGTCATCTGGGTGGCGGTCGGCGGGCGCGGCACGCTGATCGGGGCGATCATCGGCGCGGTCGGGGTCAATTGGGCGCGCAGTATTCTGACCAACCATTTTCCCGACCTCTGGCCGTTTTTTTTGGGCGGCCTCTTCGTCGCAGTGGTGCTGTTGTTTCCGGACGGCCTGGTCGGGCTGGGCCGAAAGCTCCGGGTCGGCTGGCGCGGGTTGCATAAACCGATAGCTGTGCCGGAACCGGCGAGTAAGGGGTAGCGACAATGTGGAATGAGGAATGTGAAATGAGGAATGGCAGATGTTGAGACGGTCCAATTCCCCATTCCACGTTCATAATTCCACCGAAGGTGGTTTGTGACCGACCGCGGTTCCATCATCTATCTCGAGGGCGTGACCGTCGATTACGACGGGTTCAAGGCGCTGAACAACCTGAATTTCATCGTGGACTATCACGAGCTGCGGGTCGTCATCGGTCCGAACGGGGCGGGCAAGACGACGCTGCTGGATGTGATCTCCGGCAAGGTCCAGCCCGTCGCCGGCCGGGTGATTTTCGGGAAGGACACCGACCTGATCGGCTTGCCGGAACACGAGATCGCCCAGTTGGGGATCGGCCGGAAGTTCCAGGCTCCGTCAATCTACGGCAACCTCACGGTCTGGGAAAATCTCGACCTGTCCCTGCGGCGTCCCAGCAAGGGCGTCTTCGCCACGCTGTTGGGCAGATCCACGCCGGCGGAGCGGGAGCGAATCGCCGAGACGTTGGAGACGATCGGGCTCAAGGACAAGGCCCATCTCCGCGCCGGCGCGCTCTCGCACGGGGAAAAGCAGTGGCTGGAGATCGGGATGGTGATCCTGCAGGACCCGGCGCTTTTATTGGTGGACGAGCCGGTGGCCGGCATGACGGATCGAGAGACCGAGCAGACCGGGGTGTTGCTCAAGTCCTTGGCGGACAAACACGCGATCGTCGTGATCGAGCACGACATGGAGTTCGTACGGCAGATCGCGCGCATCGTGACGGTGCTGCACGAGGGCACGGTCATTTGCGAAGGGCCGGTCGAGAAAGTGCAGTCGGACCCACGCGTGGTCGAAATTTACCTGGGGCATCACAAGATCGCCCATGCCTGAAGAACGTGAAGCGTGAGGCGTGAAACGTGAAGCGTCTAGTGAAATGCATGCGGCGAACGGCGCGATGAATGCAATGCTGCAGCTCGAGAGCGTGAACGTGTATTACGGCGAAAGCCATATCCTGCGAGACGTGTCGTTCACGGTCGAGCGGGGGCAGGTGCTCTGTCTGATGGGACGGAACGGGGTCGGCAAGACGACGACGCTGAAGGCCATCATGGGCCTGCTGCCGGTCCGGTCCGGCCGGGTGTGGTTTGATGGGGTCGAGATCACGAAGGACTCGCCGGATCGGCGGGTCCGCGGCGGCCTGGCCTACGTGCCGCAGGGGCGGGAGATCTTTCCTCACCTGACCGTCCGGGAGAATCTGCGACTCGGTCTGTGGGCCGGATCGGCAGTCGGCGATCGGACCACCGAGACCGCGGCATTCGACGAGGTGTTCTCCCTGTTCCCCAAGTTGACCATGCTGCTGGAGCGGCCCGGAGGGGTACTGAGCGGCGGCGAGCAGCAACAACTCGCGATCGCGCGGGCGCTGCTGTCCCAGCCCAAGATGTTGTTGTTGGACGAACCGACCGAGGGGATCCAGCCCTCGATCGTGGATCTCATTGAGGAGGTAATCATCGGCTTCAAAGCCCAAAGACGGTTCGCCATTCTGCTTGTGGAGCAGGGCCTGCAGTTCGCGGCGAGGTTGGCGGATCGGTATGTGATTATGGCCAAAGGGACGGTGGTGGCGTCGGGCAAGACGTCGGAACTGAGCCAGGAACAGGTGCGGCAGCATTTGGTCGTGTGAGAGATGGTGGGAGATGGGACGGCCGGGGCAGGGTCAGTTGCTCGCAGAGCGCCCACTTCGGAAAGTGCTCGCTCGATGCGCCCAGTTGACCCTACCCCGGCCATCCCATTGAAGTCCGCTTGCCCGTCGAGAAGGGAAGGAGAAGAGAGAAGATTCACGAAAAAGCGGTGGTGGCGTCGGGCAAGACATCGGAACTGAGCCAGGAACAGGTGCGGCAGCATTTGGTGATGATATAGAGGCTTAGGAGGCGGGTCCTGCCGCCGACCAGCCGGGTACCCGGTGCTCCGCCCCGGTTGCACCGGGTGCAGGCTCGCACCCCGCCCGGTGTAGGGGCCCCGCTGCGGGGCGGCCGGGCTCCCAGGCTGGCGTCACCCGCCGAAGTCTTTAGCTCTATTGCCCGGCTGAGGGAGGGGACGCACGAGTAAAGCGATTGACGATTGACCATTGACGAGCGACGGGGTTGCTATGCATTTGACGCCAAGAGAACAGGAAAAACTCCTGATCTATATCGCCGCGCAGTTAGCGAAGGAGCGGAAGGCCCGGGGATTGAAGTTGAATCATCCCGAAGCGGTGGCCTATATCACGGCGGCGATTCTGGAAGGCATCCGCGACGGGCGTTCGGTGTCCGATCTCATGACCTATGGCGCGACGCTGCTCACCCGCAAGGATGTCATGCCCGGCGTGCCGGAGATGATTCCGGAGATCCAGGTGGAAGGCACCTTCCCCGACGGTACGAAGTTGGTCACGGTCCATCAGCCGATTCGCTGATCGCCTTCATCGCCGGCGCTGTGTTTGATTATTCCAGGGAGGGATGGCATGCCGACGAAGACCACGCGGTCCCCGACCAAGGCTCCCAAGAAAATGAAGGCCGGAGGAGACTCTCTGTCCGCCGCGATCAAAGCCGAGCTTGCAAAGCCGATCGTTCCAGGCGAAGTCCTGCCGGGAGTCGGAGACATTGAAGCCTTCAAGGGGCGTGAGACCAGAGAACTCGCGGTGACGAACACCGGCGATCGACCGATTCAGGTCGGGTCGCATTGCCATTTTTTCGAGGTCAATCGGGCGCTGACATTCGACCGTGAGCGGGCGTACGGATTTCGGCTCTGCATTCCGGCCGGCACGGCCGTACGGTTCGAGCCAGGGGAAGAGAAGCGGGTCACGCTTGTGGCTCTGGCCGGGAACAGGATCGCGCGCGGCATCAACGGGTTGACCGAAGGGCCGCTGGGCGATCCGAGCACCAAAGCGGGAGCGCTGGCTCGCGCGGCGGAACGCGGTTTTCTCCGGAAAGGAGGCGGGCGGTGAAGATCTCCAGACGGCAATACCACGACCTCTTCGGCCCCACCGTCGGCGATCGGGTCCGGCTGGCCGACACCGATCTAGTGATCGAAGTGGAAAAGGATTTCACCTCCTACGGCGACGAGGTGGTGTTCGGCGGCGGCAAGGTCGTCCGCGACGGGATGGGGCAATCGCCGAGGGTGACCAGCGCCGGCGGCGCGCTGGACACGGTGATCACCAACGCGCTGATTCTGGATTACTGGGGGATCGTCAAGGCGGACATCGGGATCAAGGACGGCCGGATCGTCGGCATCGGCAAGGCCGGCAATCCCGATGTGATGCCGAACGTCACGCCGGGCATGGCGATCGGGCCGGGAACGGAAGTGATCTCCGCGGAACACTGCATCGTCACGGCCGGCGGCGTGGAGACCCACATCCACTTCATTTGCCCGCAACAATATTGGGAGGCCCTGTCCGCCGGCATCACGACCATGATCGGCGGCGGCACAGGGCCGGCCACCGGCACGAACGCCACCACCTGCACGCCGGGCCCCTGGAACATTCACCGCATGCTGGAGGCGTCGGACGGCATCCCGATCAACCTCGGATTCCTCGGCAAGGGGAACGCCTCGATGCCGGAGGGGCTGAACGAGCAGATCGAAGCCGGCGCCATCGGGCTGAAGCTGCACGAAGATTGGGGGACGACACCCGCCGCGATCGACACCTGTTTGAGCGTGGCCGAACGGTATGACGTGCAGGTCGCCATCCACACGGACACGTTGAACGAGGCCGGTTTCGTCGAGGACACGATCAAAGCCTTCGCCGGCCGGACGATTCATAGCTTCCACACGGAGGGGGCGGGCGGCGGCCACGCGCCCGACATCATCAAGGTCTGCGGCCAGCCGAACGTCTTGCCGTCCTCCACCAATCCCACCATGCCGTTCACCGTCAACACCATGGACGAGCATCTGGATATGCTGATGGTCTGCCACCACCTCAACAAAAACGTGCCCGAAGACGTGGCGTTCGCGGAATCCCGCATCCGGCGCGAAACCATCGCGGCGGAAGATGTGCTGCACGATCTCGGCGCGATCAGCATGATGTCGTCCGATTCGCAGGCGATGGGGCGGATCGGCGAAGTCGTCATCCGGACCTGGCAGACGGCCCACAAGATGAAGATCCAACGCGGCCACCTGTTCCCGAACGGAGACAAGGATTCGCCCCGCCATGATAATTTCCGGGCCAAGCGCTACGTGGCCAAATACACGATCAATCCGGCCATTACGCACGGCATCGCGCACGAGGTGGGATCGGTCGAGGTGGGCAAGTTCGCGGATCTGGTGATCTGGAAACCAGCCTTCTTCGGCGTGAAACCTGAATTGGTCCTGAAGGGCGGGTTCATCGCCATGGCGGCGATGGGTGATCCGAACGCCTCGATCCCGACGCCGGAGCCGGTCCTGAGTCGGCCCATGTTCGGGTCCTACGGCCGGGCGATCTGCAGCACGAGCGTCACGTTCGTGTCGCAGGCCGCGCTGGACCGGGACGTGCCCAAGAAACTCGGGTTGCAGAAGCGGATCGTTCCGGTCAAACAGTGCCGAGGCCTCACGAAGCGCGATCTCAAGTTGAACGACGCCCTGCCCAAGATCGAAGTCGATCCGGAAACCTATGTCGTGACGGCCGACGGCGTCCGGTTGACGTGTGAACCGGCGGTGGTGCTACCGATGGCGCAACGGTATTTCTTATTCTGACGTGAAGCGTGAAACGTGAAACGTAAGAGGCTGAGAAGGAGGGGCTTTACGCTTCGCGCATGACGCCTTACGCATAGCGACGCGCTGTTATTCATGGATACTCTTTCACTCCTGCGTGGCCTCCGCTTTATCGACAGCTTCTTTCCGTCCGGGGGGTATGCGTTTTCTTCGGGGTTGGAAGCGGCGGTGCAGGGTGGGGCGGTGCGCAATGTCGATGACCTGTCCCGGTATGTCAAGGATCTGTTTCGCGGAGGCATACGCCGCCGTGAAGCGGTCGCCGTGGCGGTCGCTCACCAGGCGGTCGCGACCGGCAGGTTGGAGGCCGCGCTAAAGGTTGATCGTGAACTAGACGCGATGAAGATTGGGCGTGAGTCACGGATGGCGAGCCGGCAAATGGGACGGCAGGTGATCCGGGTGGCGGCGGACCAGTTCAGAGAACACCGGCTTCTTGAGGAATTCCGAACGGCGATTGAAGAGGATCGCACTCCGGGACACTTGCCCGTAAGCATCGGATTGGCACTGGCCGCCTGCGGGTGGACACGAACCGACACGATCGCGGCCTATCTCTATCAGACGGCCGTCGGGTTCGTCTCCGCCGCGATGAAGCTGCTGCCGGTGGGCCAGCGCGAAGGCCAGCGGTTGCTGGAGAGCTGGGCTCTCCTTCTGACGGAGCTGAGCCGGCAGGTGCAGGGCCGGTCCGTTCTGATGTCCTGGTCGCCGGTGCAGGACATTTACGCCATGCGGCACAGCCGGCTGGAGTCGCGGCTTTTTCGATCGTGACCCTCTCCCTAGCCCTCCCCTTAGTAGGGGGAGGAAAGGGTGGGGGCGAGCTAATAGCTGAGAGCTTTTCCATGGGCGGCCAGCATCATCACCAGCACGGTCATCACGGCGGTGGAAAGCCGACGCAGGCCCGCGCCAAGCACATTCCGGTCATCGGCATCGGCGGGCCGGTGGGGTCCGGCAAGACCGCGCTGGTCGAGGCGCTCTGCAAGCGGTTGCGCGATCGCTATAGCCTTGCCGTCGTGACGAACGATATCTTCACGAAAGAAGACGCGGAGTTTCTGACCAAACGCGGCGTGTTGCCGCAGGACCGCATCCTCGGTGTGGAGACCGGCGGCTGTCCGCATACCGCTATCCGCGAGGACGCGTCGCACAATCAGGAAGCCATCGACGACCTCATACGGCGCCATCCGGACGTGGAGCTGCTCTTCGTCGAGAGCGGCGGCGACAACCTCGCGGCCACGTTCAGCCCGGAACTCGTGGATTATGTCATCTATGTGATCGATGTGGCGGAAGGCGACAAGATCCCGCGCAAGGGGGGGCCGGGCATCACGCGGTCGGATCTGCTGGTGATCAACAAGATCGACTTAGCTCCGTACGTCGGGGCCGATCTCACGGTGATGGACCGGGACAGCCGCCGCATGCGCGGCGACCTGCCGTTCGTCTTTACCAATCTCCTGACCGGCGATGGACTGGATCGCGTCGTGGACTGGGTCGAGCAGCGGCTGGAGAGAAAGGCTAAGGCTGAAGTTTAGGTTGAGAGGCTGTCTCACATGTTCGATGTTCGAAGTTCGAAGTTGAAAAGCGGCTCTCTGCTTGAATCGAACCTCGAACCTCGAATCTTGAACTTTTCCGAACTCTCATCCGTCGGCCGGAAGGGGAAGCTCACGCTCATGTATGTGCGACAGGGGCCGCGGACGGTGCTTTCCCGGTCATCCTGCCGCACGCCCTGGCATCTCTTCCCGCCCATCTATCTCGATGAGACGGGATGCGCCTATACGCTGCTGCTCAATCCCTCCGGAGGCTTGGTCGGCGGCGACCATCTGGCCATCGACCTGTCCCTGGGGACGCGCGCACACGTGCTCATGTCCACGCCTTCCGCGAACAAGGTCTACCGCTCGCTGGGAGCGCCGTCCGCGCAAGTCATCGAGATATCAGTCGGACCGGACGCGATCCTCGAGTGGATACCGGAACCGACCATTCCTTTTGCCGGTTCACGGTTTCGCCAGGCCGTTCAGGTCACTCTTGAGCCGGGGGCGACGGCCGTGCTTTGGGACGCGATCGCGTCGGGGCGGATCGCCGGCGGCGAGCGATGGGCGTTCGCAAGTCTCGACAACGAGATTCGAATCAGGACGGCATCAGGCGCGTCGGTCTTGGAGCGGTACATGCTTTGTCCAGACGACCGCTCCGGCGGGGTGGGGCTGGTCGAACCGTGGAACTATGTCGCTTCGTTCTATGCGGTCGGCGATGCCATCGGCGAAGAGGCCTGGAAGCGACTGGAAGAGAAGCTGGCACTGATCCTTGATGAGCGGTCCGGGCGAATCCTCGGCGGAGTCTCGCAGCCGGCTGTTCCCGGACTGGCCGTCAAACTGGTTGCTCGGTCCGCGCCGGATCTCGCCGCAGCGCAGCAGAGACTGTGGGCGGCCGTGCGGCGGGAACTGTGGAACCTGCCGCCCGTTGTGTGGCGCAAATATTGACCGGATTTTCCTGCCAAAGGGGGTTTGACAGCCGTGCGGGCCCGGTGGTATCCTGGCGCCGTTTTTTGGAGACAACGGAGTCTCCACATCAGCGAAGACAACGTACTGGTCGACGGACAACGACGTCCTCGGTCCCCCGGCGGGATTGAGGGCGTTTTTTTTTGGATGGAAGCCGTCAGCTTAAAAAGAGAGGAGTGCATCCCTTTTTGCTGATAGCTGAAAGCTGAAAACTGAAGACTATATCCCCGAGAGCAGATATGCGCTCGTTTCGTATCGCCATGGTCCAGATGAATCCCACGGTGGGCGATCTGGACGGCAACGTCAAGAGGATCATCGGGTGGCTTCGCGAGGCCAGAAAGGCCAAAGCGGATCTGGCGGCATTTCCGGAATTGGCGGTGACGGGCTATCCGCCCGAAGACCTCCTGTTGAAGCCCCGTTTCGTCGAAGACAATCGTCTGGCGTTGCAACAGGTGGCCCGCGAGTGTCGAGGTCTGGCGGCGGTCGTCGGCTATGTGGGACAAGGTGGAGCGTCGGATCACAAGAGCGTGTCGCCGACGGTCGTCCCGGCCGGACGCCACGAGCTCTACAACGCGGCCGCCGTCATCGGGGAGCGGCGCGTGGCAGCCACTTACAGCAAATGGTTCTTGCCGAACTACGGCGTGTTCGACGAGAGCCGGTATTTTCATCCGGGCCGCAGGCTCCCCGTCGTGACGCTGAACGGCACGGTTTTGGGGGTGAATATTTGCGAAGACATCTGGTTGCCGGAGGGACCGGCCAGAATCCAGGCGTGGGCCGGCGCGGAGGTGATCGTCAACATCAACGCCTCCCCCTTTCACGTGGGCAAGAGCCGCTATCGCGAGCAGATGCTGGCGACCCGCGCGCGCGAGAACGGCGTGATCCTGACGTACACCAACACCGTGGGCGGACAGGACGAGCTGGTATTCGACGGGAACAGCCTGATTCTTGATCAGACGGGCGACGTGATCGCGCGGGCCAAGGCATTCGAGGAGGATTTCCTCGTGGCCGATCTCAACATCGAGGCGGTGGCCCGGTCCCGGATGGCTCACGGCCGGCGGAAGGCGCCGGCCGGCCAATTCGCTTCAGCGATCGAGCGGGTCGATCTCGCGGTCGCAACCGGCGGCCGGAAGCGGGTCCCGGCCATTCCGCCGCTGGTCTTGCCGCTTGACTCCATCGAAGAGGTCTATCGGGCCCTGACGCTGGGCGTACGCGATTATGTGCGCAAGAACGGCTTCAAACGCGTGGTGATCGGGCTGAGCGGGGGCATCGACTCGGCGCTGACGGCGGCGATTGCGGTGGATGCGCTGGGACCCGCCAACGTGTTGGGCGTTTTTATGCCGTCCCCGTACACGTCGAGGGAGAGCCGCGACGACGTGGCCGATCTTGTCCGGCGGTTGGGTATCGCGCTGCGGACGATTCCCATCACCAGCCCGTTCCGGTCCTATCTCAAGGCATTGGCGCCGGCCTTCGGAAACCGGCCGGCCGACACGACGGAAGAAAACCTCCAGGCCCGTATCCGGGGCAACATCCTGATGGCGTTCTCCAACAAGTTCGGCCATCTCGTTCTGACCACCGGCAACAAGAGCGAAATGAGCGTCGGGTATGCCACGCTCTACGGCGACATGGCTGGCGGCTTTGCGGTGATCAAAGACGTGCCCAAGACGATGGTCTATGAGCTGGCGCGGCTTCGCAATCGTCGCGGGGAGCGCGCGGTGATTCCTAAGGGCATCCTCGATCGCGCGCCGACGGCCGAGCTGAAACCCGACCAGAAGGACGAGGACACATTGCCGCCCTATGCGACGCTGGACCCGATTCTGAAAGCCTACGTGGAAGAGGATCGGTCGCTGGAGGAAATCGTCGCCATGGGATTCGACCGCGAGACCGTCGCGCGGGTGATCGGGATGGTGGACCGCAGCGAATACAAGCGACGGCAGGCGCCGATCGGGATCAAGATTACACACCGGGCGTTCGGCAAAGATCGGCGGATGCCGATCACGAACGGGTACCGGAGCGTGTGAGACCGGCTGATCGCCGGCAGCCGACGGGAGCGTTGCACGTGGACGCCAAGAAGGAGGCCAGAGTGGAAACGACGAATCGGTGCGCGACGCTGATCGCGGGGACCATCATTGGTCTCGTGGGTGTAACGACCGACGTGTGGGCCGAGGCGTCCGCACCCGCGGCGGGAGGAATCGACAGCGGCGACACGGCCTGGATGATGACCGCGTCCGCCCTGGTGCTGGCGATGATCGTGCCGGGCATCGCTTTCTTTTACGGGGGGCTGGTGCGCAGCAAGAACGTGATCGGCACGATGGTGCAAAGCTTCACCATCCTGTGCACGGTCAGCCTTCTCTGGGCGATCTGCGGCTACAGCCTCGCCTTCGGGCCGGACCGCGGCGGCGTGATCGGCGGGCTCGATTGGGCCGCTCTGAGCGGCGTCGGGACGGCGCCCGCACCGGCTTACGGCCGCACGATTCCCCATGCGGCCTTCATGCTGTTCCAATTGCTGTTCGCCTCGTTCACCCCGGCGTTGATTACCGGCGCCTTTGCGGAGCGGATGAAATTCAGCGCCATGTTGATGTTCACCGTGCTCTGGTCGCTGTTCGTCTATGTGCCCCTGGCCCATTGGATGTGGGGCGGAGGATGGCTGAGCAAGTTGGGCGCCGTCGACTTCGCCGGCGGCACCGTCGTCCACATCGGCTCCGGGTTGAGCGCGCTGGCCTGCGCGCTGGTCTTGGGGCGGCGCCGGGGATGGCGAACGGATTATATGGCGCCCCACAATCTGCCGTACGTTCTGCTCGGCGCGGGCCTTCTTTGGGTCGGCTGGTTCGGGTTCAACGGCGGGAGCGCGAGAGGCGCCAATGCGGTGGCGGTCAATGCGCTGGTGGCCACGCACCTGGCGGCGGCGGCCGCCGCTCTGTCCTGGATGGTCGTCGAATGGCAACATCGCGGCAAACCGACGGTCCTGGGAGTCGCCAGCGGCGCGGTCGCCGGTTTGGCCACGTCCACGGCCGGCGCCGGATTCGTCGGTCCCGGCGCCGCGATCCTGATCGGTCTCGTAGCTGGTGGATGCTCCTATCTCGCAATTGTGTGGAAGGGGCGGATCGGCTATGATGACACGCTCGACGTCGTCGGGACGCACGGCATCGGAGGCGTGCTGGGGACGTTGGCGGTCGGGTTGTTCGCGTCCAAGGCGATCAATCCCGCCGGGGCGGACGGCCTGTTCTTCGGCAATTCCTCCCAATTGGCCGTTCAAGCCGTGGCGGTGGTGTCGGCTGCGGTGTTCAGTTTCGTCGGCTCTTACGTCATCCTGAAGTTGGTTGAGAACGCGATGGGGCTGCGCGTCTCGCAGGAAGAAGAAGCCACCGGGTTGGACCTGACGCAGCACAACGAGCGGGCGTATTCATAACCAGGCGTGAGGCAAGTGGTACGCGGCAAGAGGCGAAAGATCGAAGAACAGCAGCCTGTCCCTCCCTGGCCTCAAACGTGCATAATTCATGACGGTTCGTCGCGTTACACCCGTTGCATCGAGAAGAGCAACGGGTACCCGGCGGTCGCCAAGCGAGACGGGTACGTGGAGCCCCGCGGGGCCGAGGCGTACTTGCAACAGTACGTAGAGGCCGCGCGGGGCGAGCCTGCCCGCCGGCATGCCGTTCAGGCGCATGCCGGCCGGGACCCATTGCATCCCGGAGCAATGGGTGCCCAGCGGCGAATCCGCGATTGCAGCAGAAGCGTTCATGAATTATGCGTGCTAGCCCCGTGCCTCTAGCCTGTGAGGAGAAGACATGAAGCTGGTCGAAGCGATCATCAAGCCGTTTAAACTGGACGAAGTGAAGGATGCGCTCCTCGAGATCGGCATTCAGGGGATGACGGTGACCGAGGTCAAGGGATTCGGGCGGCAGAAGGGCCACAAGGAGACGTACCGCGGCACGGAGTACACGATCGAGTTCGTGCCCAAAGTGAAGATCGAGGTCGCGGTGACGGACAGCCAGGTGCCCCGCGTGATCGAAACGATCACCCGGACGGCCAAGACCGGCAGCATCGGCGACGGCAAGATTTTCGTGCGGGACCTCAGCGCGGCGGTCCGTATCCGGACCGGAGAAACGGGAGAGAGTGCATTGTGATGTTTGCGACCGGCGGCGACTCATCCATCGGCGCCTTGCGCGACGGCGAGGTCGGGATCGTCGGGACGATGTTGGCCGAGCAGCGTTGCGCGATCCATCAGCGGTTGGAAGACGGCGCATCCGGTGCCGAGGTGGTCTCGGCGATCACCGATCTGGTGGACGGCCTCATCGCCGGCCGGTACCGGAACGCGATACGCAAAGGCGGAGACGACTTCGTCCTGGCCGGTTCCCAACACTGCTGTCTGGTCGCGCTGGGCGGGTACGGCCGCCGCGAGTTGGCGCCCCATTCCGACATCGATCTCATGTTCCTGTTCCGGCCGGAATCCGGCCGGCTGGTGCCGGAGTTGGTTCGCCGGGTGCTCCACCCGCTCTGGGACATCGGCTTTCAAGTCGGCCACAGTGTGCGGACGATCCAGGATTGCATCGAACTGGCCACCGCCGATCTGACGATTCGGACCTCCATGATGGAAGCGCGGTTCCTGGCCGGCAGCCCCGAGCTGTTCCAAGAATTCCACGGGAAGTACCTGCGCAAAGTGGTCTCCAAAGGCGCGGACAGATATCTGGATCACAAGCTCGCCGAACGGCGCCGCGAGTACGAGAAGTTCGGCGAAACGGTGTATCTGCTGGAGCCCAACGTCAAGAAGAGCAAGGGCGGGTTGCGGGACCTCCACGTGCTGCAATGGGCGGGGATGGCCCGCTATCAGGCGCCGACGATCCGCGAGTTGTCCGACCGGGGCCTCATCTCCAGGCAGGATTATGCGGCGCTGTGCGACGCCCGCGAGTTTCTCTGGCGCGTGCGGGCGTTCATGCACTTTCGCGCCGGGATGGCGCAGGAAATCCTGACGTTCGACGAACAAATGTGGCTGGCCGAAAAGTTCGGATTCCGCGACAGGCCGAACCTGCTGGCCGTCGAGCAGTTCATGCAACTGTACTACCGGCATACGATGGGGCTGCACGAGCGGTGCATGCGGTTCGTGGACCGCTGCCGCAGCGTGCCGTTCCGGCAGCGGCTGGCCGGGCTCCTGCCGGCGCCCCGCTTGGAGGAGGATTTTGTCGTGATCGGCGACGCGCTCAGCGTCCCGGCCGAGCGGCGGACCCGCGTGCTGGACAGCCCGGCGCTGCTGCTCAAGCTCTTCGACCTGGCGCGGGAGCGGCGGCTGGTGATCGACCCGTCCTTGCTGGAGGACATCCACCGGCACGTCGAGCACCTGTCAGGCGAGGCCTTTCGCACCCCGGACGTCAGCCGGAGCTTTTTACGAATTCTGTCCGGTCCCGGGGCGGCGCAGACGCTGCAGGCCATGCATCGGGCGTATTTGCTGGAGAAGCTGATTCCCGCCTTCGCGACGGTGCGCGGCCTGATGCAGTTCAACCAGTATCACAAGTACACGGTGGACGAGCACAGCCTGTTGGCCGTGGCGAAGGCTGAGGCGTTGACGTCGGATCAGGGGATGCTGGGGGAAGTCTACCGGCAGATCAAGCGCAAGGACATCCTGCATTTGGCCGTGCTGCTCCATGATTTGGGCAAGGGGCAGGAGGAGGACCATAGCGAAGTCGGCAGGGCGATCGCGGAGGACGCGGCGGCGCTGCTCGGCTTCGATGAACAGGAAACGCGCACGCTGGTCTTCCTGGTGCACCGGCATCTGCTCATGGCCCACACGGCGTTCCGGCGCGATCCCTATGACGAAAAGGTGCTCCTGCCGTTCGCCCGCGAAGTGGGGACGCCCGAGGTGTTGCGGAAACTGCTGGTGCTGACGGCGGCCGACATCGCGGCGGTGGGTCCCGGCGTGTTGACGAAGTGGAAAGAATCGCTGTTGATCGAACTGTATCTGCGTACGATGCCGGAAGTGTCGGGCGAACGGGGGACCACGGACGAGCCGGAGCGGTGGAAGCGGGTGGTGAGCGACGTGGCGCAACAGGCGCCGCTTGCGGGACTGGACGCGGCGGCTCCCGACTGGATCGAGGCGCAACTGCGCCAATTTCCTCTGCGGTATGCCTATGGCACGCCGCCGAATCGCATTGCGGCCCATCTGGCGGCGATCAACCGGCTGAAAGAAGGGCAAGTGCTGGTGGAGGCGGAATTCAATCCGTCGCTCGGGACCTGCGAATATGCGGTGGTGACGTTCAACGATCTGATTCCCGGGATCTTTTCCAAGATCGCCGGAGTCATGGCGGCCAGCGGGCTGCAGATTCTCGACGCGCAGATTCTCACCCGCCACGACGGCGTCGTGGTCGACACGTTTCAGGTGGCCGATCCGGATTACAACGGCACGCCGCCCGCCGAGCGGCTTCAGGCGATCAGCCGCACGATCGCAGCAGCCTTGAAAGGCGAGGTCCGGATCGATGAGTTGATGCGGCGCAGCACCAGGATCTCCGCGAGCCGGCCGTTTCCGTCGAACCGGCAGTCGACCGAAGTGCGGCTCGACAACGAGACGTCCGACCGGTTCACGATCATCGACGTGTTCGCCGACGACCGCCAGGGCTTGTTGTACGTCATCACCAACGCGATCTTCCGGCTCAACCTGTCGGTGCACGCGGCCCGCATCTCCACCCGGCTCGATCAGGTCGCCGACGTCTTCTATGTGACGGACCTGCAGGGCCGGAAAATCGTGGACCACGCGCAGTTGGAGACCATCCGCGCCGCAGTGGAGGCGGAGATCGACGCGTTTTTGGGCAGGAAGATCACATAGGAACGGGCGACAAGGACGGCGGCATTGTTGAGACGAGTCTGAAAGGAGGGACGGGAATGAACGTGCGGGAGGTTTTAGAGTTTGCGAAAAAGAACAAAGTGCTGGTGGTGGATCTGAAGTTTTGCGACCTATTGGGGACCTGGCAGCACTTTTCGATTCCGGTCGAAGAACTGAACGAAGGTCTGTTCAAGGACGGGTCGGGATTCGACGGCTCGTCAATCCGGGGCTGGAAGGCGATCCAGAACAGCGACATGTTGGCGGTTCCCGATCCGGCCTCCGCCTGTCTGGACCCGTTTGCGGCCGTGCCGACCTTGAGCCTGATCTGCAACGTCGTCGACCCGATCACGCGTGAGAACTACGACCGCGATCCGCGTTTCGTCGCGCAAAAGGCGGAGAAGTATCTGCAGAGCACGAAGATCGGCGACACGTCGTACTGGGGACCGGAAGCCGAGTTCTTCATCTTCGACCACGCCCGCTACGATCAGAACAGCCACAGCGGGTACTATTTCATCGATTCCGACGAAGGCATCTGGAACGCGGGCAAAGAAGGCGTCAATCTGGGCTCGAAGCCCAGGCATAAGGAAGGCTACTTTCCCGTGGCGCCGACCGACACGCAACAGGACATCCGCAGCGAAATGATTCTGGAGATGCAGAAGGTCGGCATGCTCGTGGAGAAGCATCACCATGAAGTCGCCACGGCCGGCCAGGCGGAGATCGACATCCGCTTCGATACGCTGGTCGGTATGGCCGACAAAATGATGATGTATAAGTACATCGTGAAGAACGTCGCGCGTCGCCACAACAAGACCGTCACCTTCATGCCGAAGCCCATCTTCGGCGACAACGGGTCGGGCATGCACACGCACCAGAGCATCTGGAAGGACGGCAAGCCGCTGTTCGCGGGCAAGGAGTACGCAGGAATCTCCCAGACGTGCCTGTATTACATCGGCGGCATTTTGAAACACGCGAAAGCGCTCGCCGCGTTCACGAATCCGACGACGAATTCCTACAAGCGGCTGACGCCGGGCTTCGAGGCGCCGGTGCTGCTGGCCTATTCGAGCCGCAACCGATCGGCCGGCATCCGGATTCCGATGTATTCGCCGAGCCCCAAGGCCAAGCGGATCGAAGTGCGGTTCCCCGATCCGGCGTGCAATCCGTACCTGGCGTTCGCAGCCATGTTGATGGCGGGACTGGACGGGATCGAGAACAAGATCAATCCCGGCGAGCCGGCGGACAAGGATCTCTACGATCTGGAGCCGAAAGAGGCGGCGAAGATTCCGACCATGCCGGGCAGTCTCGATGAGGCACTCAGCAATCTGGAGCGGGATCATCAGTTTTTGCTCAAGGGCGGCGTGTTCAGCGAGGATTTCATCGAAACCTGGACCAACTATAAGCGGAGCAAGGAAGTCGACCAGCTCCGCCTGCGTCCCCATCCGTACGAATATTTCATGTATTACGACGTGTAAGCGATAGGCGAACAGCGAGCAGCAAATAGCGGATAGCCGAAACGGATAGCAGAGAACGTACACCTGAGGGTGAGTTGCTGAGTCGCTGCTAGCTGTTTGCTATTCGCTCAACGCTAAGCCCGACAACGTCGTCGGGCGAAATGGCAAAGGCGCCAGCGCCATCGAGGGAGAGGGGTAATGTCTGTCTCGATGAAACGTTCGGCGCCTTTTTGTTTGTTGGAAAAGTTCGGCTGAAGGGATCGAATCGGTGGACACGTGGTGAGTGTGACGGATCTGACCGAGGAAGAACGGCTGCGGGAAGAGTTGGCCGCGCTCGAAGCGATCGAAACCGTCCTGGCCGGCGCCGGTGCGCTCCAGCAGAAACTCACGCAGGCGCTCGATTTGACGCGGGACCGTCTCCGGCGTCTTCGCGCGAAGGTATTCTCGGAAGGCGAGAGCGGCGAGCCGTTGTCGACCCATGAGGCTGGGTTCGCCAGCCTTGTCGGAGAAAGCCCGGCCATGCTGGAGGTCTACCAAGCGATCCGGCGGGTGAGCCACAGTCAGGCGACCGTGCTGCTGCGCGGCGAGAGCGGAACCGGCAAGGAGCTCGTGGCGAAAGCCATCCATGTCGAAGGGCCGCGGGCGAACGGCCCGTTTATTCGACTCCACTGCGCGGCCTTGACCGAGACGCTGTTGGAAAGCGAGCTGTTCGGACATGAGCGGGGCGCCTTCACGGGCGCGGTCGAGACGCGCAAGGGGCGCTTCGAGCAAGCGGACGGCGGGACCCTGTTTCTGGACGAGATCGGCGACATTCCGCCGGCGACGCAGGTGAAGCTGCTACGGGTGCTGCAGGAGCGGTGTTTCGAGCGGGTCGGCGGCAACCGGTCGATCTCGGTGGACGTGCGGCTCATCGCCGCGACGCACCGGGATCTGGAGGCCATGGTGCGGAGCGGCACGTTCCGGGAGGACCTGTACTACCGGCTGAACGTCGTTCCGATCACGCTGCCGCCGTTGCGCGAGCGGGCCGAGGACGTGCCGCTGCTGATCACTCACTTTCTGGTTCGCTTCAACCGTGAAAACCGGCGGCGGGTCTCGCTGGGCGACGATCTCCTCGCCTTGATGTCCAGCTATCACTGGCCGGGCAATGTCCGGGAGCTCCAGAACTGCGTCGAGCGGCTGGTCGTGATGGCCGAACGGGACCGGATGACCATCGACACCGTGCCGCCGTCGCTGCGGGGCTATTTCGCGGATATGCGACATGTGGCGCGCGACGACCGGAGCGACGGGATGGCGGCGGGCAAAGAGCGGCTCCCGCTGGGGGAGAGTTTGCAGGGGATCGAGCGGCAAAGGCTTCTGGAGGCGCTGGAGCGGGCGGGATGGGTTCAAGCCCGCGCGGCCCGGGCGCTGGGGCTTACCCCTCGGCAGGTCGCCTATAAGATGAGGAAGTATCGGATCAGCGAGCCGGTTGGAGACCGATGAGACAAGGCCGACTCATGCGGCGAAGGAGAACATCATGAAAAACAAGAGGAAGAAAGGAACCTACCCTGAGACTGTGGCAACCCATCCGCAACAGACGCTCTCGTCCGGCGAGCACTTCGAGCAGACCGTCGGGCGGTCGGTGGTCGAGGCCGTGTTGCGTGCGGCCGGACCGTCGAGGCGGCAGTTCCTGGCCGGTCTGGGGGTTGCGGCGCTCACCGCGCTGATCAACGAAGTGCTCCCGCTGGACAAGATCGCGGCCTTTGCGGCGGATCCGGTCGGCAAGCCGGAAAAAAAGGACCTCAGCATCGGCTTCATCCCGATCACCTGCGCGACGCCGATCATCATGGCGGAGCCGTTGGGGTTCTACAAGAAGTACGGCTTGAATGCCACCGTGAAGCGCGCGGCAGGCTGGGCCATGGTCCGAGATTGGGCGATCAACAAGGAAGTGGACGCCGCCCACATGCTCACGCCGATGCCTCTGGCGATCACGCTCGGCGCGGGATCACTGCCGGTTCCGTTTTACATGCCGGCGGTGGAGAACATCAACGGACAGGCGATCACCCTGCACATCAAGCATAAGGAGGTGAAGACCGCCGCCGATATGAAGGGGTTCCGGTTCTGCGTGCCGTTCGATTACTCGATGCACAACTATCTCCTGCGCTACTTCCTCGCGGAGGGCGGTGTGCATCCGGACAAGGACGTGCAGATTCGTGTCGTGCCGCCTCCCGAGATGGTGGCCAACCTGAAGGCCGGCAACGTCAACGGGTATCTGGCGCCCGATCCGTTCAACCAGCGGGCCGTGTACGAAAATGTCGGCTTTATCTACAAGCTCTCCAAGGAGATCTGGGATCGTCATCCCTGTTGCGCCTTCACGGTGTCCAAGGAGTTCGCCACCAAGTATCCCAACACGTTCGGCGCGTTGTTCCGGGCGATCGTGGATGCGACGCACTATGCGTCCAACCCGATGCACCGGAAGGAAATCGCGGCCGCGATCGCGCCGGCGAATTATCTGAACCAGCCTGTCACCGTGCTGGAACAGGTGTTGACCGGCACCTACGCCGACGGGTTGGGCAAGATTCAGAAAATTCCGGACCGGATCGACTTCGATCCCTATCCCTGGCATTCGATGGCGATCTGGATTCTGACGCAGATGAAACGGTGGGGCCATCTGAAAGGCGACGTGAACTACAAGGCGGTGGCCGAGCAGGTCTATCTGGCCGCCGAGTGCGACAAGATCGCCAAAGAATTGGGCTATCCGACGCACCAGGCGACCATGACGAAACACACGATCATGGGTCGGGTCTTCGATCCGGAGCAGCCGGAGGCGTATTTGAAGAGTTTCAAGATTCACAGCATGGCGTGAGGGGGAATGAGGGCCGGTCTGGGCTGCCCTTGTGCTCGCAGAACGCGCACGCAAGACCCATCTCGTTTCTCAGTTGCGGGCGGTGCCGGGGGCCCGTTGCTCTTTGTGTCGCAATGGGCCTGAGCAACGGGTCGTGAGGCGCGCAGTGAGGGTAGCCCAGACCGCCCTCATCAAGGGTAAGAGGGTAGACCAGGGAAGCAGTAGGTAAAGAGGGATCAAGCTATGGTGGGCAAGGGCAATCCGTGGGTGATTTCAGGGTTTTTGCTCGTTGTGTTTCTGCTGGCGTGGCATCTCTTCACGCTGCGGCCGTCGTTTGATCCGCGAGGGATGACCGAGGAGCAGCTTCAATTGATGGAGTTCAACGGAGACATCGTGCGGACCGAGGACGGGAGCTACGTCTGGAACCCAGAAAAAGAGAAGGTCAAGGGCGTGCCGGGCCCTTTGGCGGTTCTAAACAAGGCCCTCACTGAATTGGGCGAGGCGTTTGTGAAGAAAGGCACGAACGACCACGGGATCGGCTACCTGGTGCTCTATACCGTGTCGCGGTTCGCCGGCGGGTTCCTCGCCGCGTCGGTTGCGGCGATCGTTCTCGGCGTGGTGTTGGGGCTCAACCGCGTGCTGTTTCAGGCGATTAATCCATATATCCAGATTCTCAAGCCGATCTCGCCTCTGGCCTGGATGCCGTTGCTCCTCTACACGGTCAAGGACCCGAAGTGGACGGCCGTCCTGGTGGTGTTTATGGCATCGCTGTGGCCGACCCTGGCGACCACCGCCTTCGGCGTGAACTCGCTCAAAAAGGAGTACCTCCACGTGGCCGCGATTCTGCAACTCTCCTGGTTCAAACGGCTGTTCAAGGTCATCTTGCCAGGCGCGGCGCCGACGATCGTGAACGGGCTTCGTATCTCGTTCGGGAGCGCGTTGGTGGCCGTGGTGCCGGCCGAGATGCTGTTGGGCGAGTTGGGGGTCGGCTATTTGAGCTGGATTGAATGGAACAACTTGGATATCGCCGGCGTCATCTTCGCCATTCTGGTTGTCGGCGTCGTCGGAGTCATCCTGGACTCGGGCTTCAACAAGCTGGCGGGGTCGGTGACATATCAGGAGTAGGAAGCTATCAGCTATCAGCATCAGAGGTAACCCATGGCATTTCTGGAAGTCGATCACGTGAGTAAATACTTTCCCAGCCCGTCGGGGACCGGCCAGGTGTGCATCTTCAAGGATGTCACGATTCGGGTCGAAAAAGGCGAGTTCGTCACGGTCATCGGCCATTCCGGGTGCGGCAAGAGCACCCTGCTGAACATCATCGCCGGTCTGGAACCGATGACCGAAGGCGGCGTGATCCTGAACGGAAAAGAAATATCCGGTCCGGGACTGGACCGGATGGTGGTGTTTCAGAGCTTCGCGTTGATGCCGTGGATGACGGTGTTCGACAACATCGCGCTGGCCGTGCGGTCCGCCTATCCGGAGTGGAACCGGGAGCAGGTGGCCGCCCATGTGCGCAAATACGTCGCGCTGGTCGGGCTCACTGGGGCCGAGAACAAGAAGCCCGCGGCGCTGTCCGGCGGGATGAAACAGCGCGTCGGGCTGGCCAGGGCGTTTTCCATCGAGCCGAAAGTCCTGTTGCTGGACGAGCCCTTCGCGCAGATCGACGCGTTGACGCGGGGCGTGATTCAGGAGGAGCTGATCCAAATGTGGAATGCGACCAGGAACACCGTGTTCATGGTGACGCACGACGTGGACGAGGCCATCCTGCTGTCGGACAGAATCATGCTGATGACCAACGGCCCGTCCTCGCGGATCGCCGAGATCGTCGATGTGACCATTCCGCGTCCGCGAGCTCGGGCCACCATCATCGAGCACCCGCATTATTACAAGATCAGAAACCACATCATCCATTTTCTGGTTCGCCACGCCGCGCATGGACCGGACGACGGGGAAGAAGGGACTTCGGACCGGGCGGCCGGCAATGAACCGCTGGTGGTGAATTTCGAAAAGGATTCGCTGGTGTTGCGCTGATTCGACGTCGGCGGACGACCATTCACAGAAGGAGGGATGCACATGGAAGCGAAGAGATCCCGGGACATCATCAAAGCCAAGCGGTTGGAAAAGAAGGTGACGATCGCCGAAGTGGCGAAGACCGTCGGCAAAAGCCCCATGTTCGTCGCGGCTGCGCTGAACGGCAATCACCGGTTGACTCCCGAAGAAGCCGAAAAAGCGGGCAAGTTGTTGGGGTTGGACAAGGAGACGACGGAGTCGTTGAGCCGGTTTCCGGTGCGGACGGATTTCCCCAACACGACCGATCCGTTCAAGTACCGGCTGCTGGAAGTTATCGGGGTCTACGGCGACGCCCTGCGCGAGATGGCCAATGAGCTGTTCGGGGACGGGATCATGAGCGCCATCGACTTCACGATCGACATGGAGAAAGTGACCGGCAGCCAGGGTGAGGCCCGCTGCAAGATCACGCTGAACGGCAAATGGCTCGAGTACAAGACGTTCTGACCGGACGCGACCGAGTCGGGAGCGCCGCGCTGACTTGTCCCGCGTGGCGCTCCGGACCCCGAAAGGAGCGGGACAGAATTATGCAGAAGACCGGACGGAGGGCGGCGTGCCTATGGGGGATTTCATTGATCGTCGGAGAAACAACCTGGGCGCAGGAGGGATCGTCTGCGGCCGGCGCAGCCGCGGTCAATGCCGCGGACACGGCGTGGGTGTTGGTCTCGTCGGCCTTGGTGCTGGCGATGATCGTGCCGGGCCTGGCGCTGTTTTACGGCGGTCTGGTCCGGAGCAAGAACGTGCTCGGGACGATCATGCAGAGTTTCGTCATTCTGTGTCTGGTCAGTGTGCTGTGGGTGTCGGTCGGGTACAGTCTGGCCTTCGGTCCCGATCTATGGGGCGTCATCGGCGGGCTCGACTGGGTCGGGTTGAACGGGGTGGGGATGGCGCCGCACGCAACCTACGGTCCCACCGTTCCCCATCAAGCGTTCATGGTGTTTCAACTCATGTTTGCGGCGATCACCCCGGCCTTGATTACCGGCGCCTTCGCCGAGCGGATGAAATTCGGCGCGCTGGTGTTGTTCGCCGCGCTCTGGTCCCTGTTTGTGTACGCGCCGGTCGCTCATTGGCTGTGGGGCGGAGGGTGGCTGGGGAGCCTGGGGGCGCTGGATTTCGCCGGAGGCGCCGTCGTGCATATCAGCTCCGGGGTCAGCGCCCTTGTCTGCGCGCTGGCGCTCGGCGTGCGTCACGGCTACGGAACCGATTACATGGCGCCGCACAATCTCCCGATGACGCTCTTAGGGACGGGGCTGCTCTGGTTCGGGTGGTTCGGCTTCAACGCGGGCAGCGCCCTTGGGGCGAATCAAACCGCAGTGACGGCGTTTGTCGCCACGCACACCGCGGCGGCGGCCGGGGCGTTGGCCTGGGTGCTGATCGAGTGGGTCCATCGGGGAACGCCGACGGTCTTGGGGGTCGCTAGCGGCGCCATTGCCGGCCTTGCGACGGTCACGCCGGGCGCCGGCTATGTGGGGCCGTTCTCCGCGCTGGTGATCGGATTGGCGGCCGGCGTTCTGAGTTATCTCGGGATCATCTGGAAAGGGAAGTTCGGCTATGACGACTCGCTGGACGTCGTCGGCATCCATGGCGTCGGTGGCATCTTCGGCATTCTCGCCACAGGACTGTTTGCTTCCAAGGCCGTCAACCCCGGCGGCGCCGACGGTCTCTTCTTCGGCAACCCCGGCTTGTTC
Organism: Nitrospirota bacterium; assembly: GCA_040755395.1. NCBI lineage: Bacteria > Pseudomonadati > Nitrospirota > Nitrospirota bacterium. Next base: position 88,909 of record JBFMAX010000010.1, on the reverse strand, counting down.
GGGGTCCAGATGTTGGCTGCGCTCACGGTCGCGGCGTTTTCCTGTGCGGGAACGTTTGCGATTCTGAAGGTGGTGCAACGCGCAGTGGGTCTCCGGGTGTCGCCCGAGGAGGAGTCGATCGGGTTGGATATCAGCCAACACAACGAGCGCGCGTACTCGTAAGGCAGCCGCGTCTGGTTTCCCCACCCGGGCCCCCTCTGGATTCCTACCCCCTTCCTCTTTTGGGGGGAGCGCGATTTTCCAGTTGAGTTCGCGAGGCGCAAGGGGGTATGTGTGTAATCCTTTCGCTCACACCTCGAAAGCGGCTTTTTCGATGGGCAGGCTCCTCCGCGTCCTCTGCGTCAACGAATCGGACGAAGAAGTCGAACGGCTGGCGCAGGCCATGCAGCGCGGGGGGTATGAGCCGTCGGTGGAACGAGTGGCCATCGAACCCGCTTTTGAAGAGGCTGTGGAACGCCAACCCTGGGACCTCATCCTCGCCGATCACGTCTTGCCGGAATTCAGCGCGCTCGGGGCGCTGTCGGTGTTGAAGCGCAAAGGACTCGATGTGCCTCTCCTGATCGTCTCCGATCGGATCGGCGAAAAGGCGGCGGTTTCGCTGATCAGGGCCGGCGCCAGAAACCTGTGTTTGAAAGAAGACCTCTCGTCGCTGGTGTCCACGATTGAGCGGGAACTGAACGAGGCGGCCGAGTGCGGCAAACTCCGGCGAGAACAAGCGAAGGAGGAACGAGCCCGGGAAAGACTCACCGCCGTGTTCCGGGCAGGTCCGATTCCGATCAGCTTGGGCACGGTCGAGGGTCGGCTCCTCGAGGTGAACGAGCGCTATGCCGAGCTGTTCGGATATGCACCGGAGGAGATGATCGGGAAGACCGTTCAGGAGCTGAACCTCTGGGCCGTTCCGGCTGAACGGGACAAGATCCTCAAGAGACTGCGCGACGAAGGCGCGGTTTCAAACGTCGAATGCGCATTCCGGCGCAGGAGCGGCGACATCCGCGCGGCCCTCGTCTTCATGAAGGTCCTTGGTGCGGCGGCTGATTCCCCGATGGTCACGATGTTGGTGGACATCACGGAGCGGCGGCAATTGGAGCAGCACCTGCGTGACGCTCAGCGAATGGAAGCGCTGGGGCGGTTTGCCGGAGGGGTGGCGCACGATTTCAACAATCTGCTCACCGTCGTCACAGCTTATTGCGAACTGATCCTCAGCCGGCTTAACCGGCCGGACCCGCTTCGCGGATATGTCACGGAGATCAAGAAAGCCGGTGAACAAGCGAGCAAGCTGACCGATCAACTCCTCACGTTCAGCCGGAAGCAGGTGGTGCAACCCAAACTTCTGGACTTGAACGCGGTCCTGGCCGACTACGCCGACCTGTTGCGCCGGTTGTTAGGCGACGACATCGCCTTGGTCGTGGTCTCCGGTTCCGGCGTCGGCGGCGTGAAAATCGATCCCGGCCAACTTGAACAGGTGCTGGTAAATCTGGCAGTCAACGCCCGTGAAGCGATGTCCGGAGGCGGTACGCTGACATTGGAAACGGCCAACGTGGTGGCCGCCGATATCGGACCAGGTCCGCATATCGAGCCGAGTCTGTACGTTCGCCTGCTGGTCCGGGACACGGGGATGGGTATGGACTCCCATACTCTGGCGCATGTGTTCGATCCGTTCTTTACCACCAAGCCCGGGCAGGGCGCGGGGCTGGGGTTGTCGACCGTATACGGGATCGTCAAGCAAAGCGGCGGGTTCATCACCGTCGACAGCGTGCTGGGTCGGGGCACGACCTTCAAACTGTACTTTCCGCGCGTTACCGACGTTCGCATCGGGGAGGAAGCAGCGGTTCGCAGCCGTGCCCCGAGCGTATCCGAAACCGTGCTGGTCGTCGAAGACAACGGCATGGTGCGCGCCCTGGTCTGCACGATCCTGGAATCCAACGGCTACGCCGTCCTTCAAGCGCAAAGCGGCGAAGAAGCGGTGTCGCTCTGTCGCGAGCACTCGGGTCCCATTCACTTGCTGCTGACCGATGTGTTGCTGCCCGGGATGAACGGCCGGGAATTGGCGACACTGTCCCAGTCGATCCGTCCGCAGATCAAAGTGCTGTATATGTCCGGATACACCGATCACGTCGCACTCCGTCGGGATCCATCCGATCCGGTTCCGGCTTTCGTCCAGAAACCGTTCACGCCGGACGTGCTGCTGGAGAAAGTCCGCGCGGTTCTTGACTCGCCCTTCTAGCCTGCCACTTCGCCTAAGGGCGATCCAGGGCATTCCTTTATGACCCGCCGTCCATCCCTACTTTGGAGCACACAGTCCTTCCTCTTTTCCACTCCGGAACGGTTGATAGTGTTCCCCTGGGGATAAGTTTGTAACTAATGAGGTTGTCTAGGTAATTCGTGAGCCTTTGGTGGTGTGGCAGAAGGCGATTGGAACCCGTATCCCTCCTTTGGAGGTAGGTTCTTCGGGGAATACCGTCCCGTCTCGGTTCCTTCTATGCTTTGTGATGAGGGACAAAACGATGACCGTATGCCAGGCAAGGAGACCGTGGATATGTTCAGTCTTGTGGAGTTCGTGACCCTGGCCGTTTTAGCCGGGACCTGTGCCTAACGGGGTTGCAATGATGAATGATGATCGACGTCGCACAAGCCGCCTTGCGGCGACATCTGCTCGTCCACACGGATGTCCAACCGCTGCCGAAACGCTTTAAGTTTAAGTAGGCCGGGAAATCATGACCATGGGCTCAACCTCCGGATCAGAGAGACAGAACGACGGCATGGGCGACCGCCCAAGCAAGCGGCTGTACCGTCGAATCCCCGTGCGATGCTTCGTCTACTACCTCGCTGAAGATTTCATGGGGACCGGAACCGTGTCCGACCTGTCCATCAACGGCTATCGTATCGAAGGCAACCACCCGATCTACCTCGATATGAACCTCACCCTGCGCGTGTTTCTTCCGAATGACCCGAGGCCTCTGGACGTGGAACGAGCAGCCGTCCGCTGGATGAACGGCCTCGAATTCGGACTGCAAATCGTCAGGATCGCTCCCGAAGCCGAGGCGCGCCTCAACGAATTCGTGGCTTCCTACCTGGCCCGTACAAGGTCCATTCCCACCTGCTGACCGACGCTCCCGGCAGCATTTGAAGCGCAATGGGCCCCCCGGACCGCCCGCTTTCGGAAAATGGATCTTGCGCGCGTTGCGCGAGCACAGCGGAAAGCGGGGCCACCCTCTGTCTGCCTCCCTTCCTTTTTGTCTGTTTTCCGACAAAATTGTCGTGCCGGTGTCGCCTTTCGGCGCGATGGTCTGCATTCGTGGGAGTTTTCGGCAGATGCGTCCTGGCACCGGAGTTGCTGATCTCTCTGCAAGGGAGGTCATCATGAGCGCGTCAGCCCACGACTTTATCCATTGCACGTCCACCGAGGAGCGGGTTCTTGAGGCCTTGCGCGCGCAAAACCCGCAGACGTTGGAAGCACTCGCCTATTTTTTGACCGATGCCAGTTGGTCGCAGGTATTTCTGGCGGTCGACCGGCTGAGCCGAGCCGGGATGGTCTCGCTTCAGCCGGTCCGGCGTTGCGAGTATCGAGTCTCTCTCAAGAGAGCCGCAGCCTAATGGCTCGTTCCGACCAGATTCTCTGGCTGCTCGTCGCCAACACGTTCACCCTCCTGACCATTCCGGGCGTGGCGCTGTTTTACAGCGGGATGGTGCGGAGGAAGAACGCGCTCAACGCCATGGCGCTTCCCCTCTCGGCGCTCTTGCTGGCGTCGATCGGATGGCTGTGTGCCGACGACGCGTCGGGTGTGAGCCGTGCGGTCGGGTTGGCACCCGATTCGGGGCAGGATGCCGGCTCGTTGCCGTCGATCTTTTCCGCCGTGGCCGCGGCGTTGGCGCTCGCACTGGTAGCCGGCGCGGTGGTGGAGCGGATCCGATTGCCGTTCTTTCTGCTGTTCGGGACGTTATGGATGGCGCTGGTCTACGCGCCGTTGGCGTCCTGGCTCTGGGGCGGCGGGTGGCTGGCCAATCTGGGCAGCCTGGACTTCGCCGGAGGGGCGGTCATCCACATTAGCGCCGGGGTGGCGGCCCTGGTGGCTGCGATCCTGATCGGACCGCGGAAGGGATTCGGACGGACGGACATGATGCCGCATCATCTTCCCCTCTCGATCTGCGGCGCAGGCTTCATGTGGGTGGGGTGGTGGGGTTTTGCAGGCAGACCGGGTGCGGCATCGATGACGGCAGTCACCGGCGCGTTCGTGGCGATTCAATTGGCTGCGGCTTCCGCTGCATTGGCCTGGACCGCTGCGGAGTGGCTGCAACGGGACAAGCCGACGGCGTTGGGCACGGTCAGCGGGGCCGTGGCCGGCCTGGTGGCGATCGCGCCGGCGGCCGGCTATGTCGGTCCGCTGTCGGCGATGGTGATCGGCATCGGGGCCGGAGGGCTGTGTTATATGGCCGTGAACTTTGTGAAGCCGATCTTGGGGTACGACGACTCGCTGGATGTGTTCGGCATGCACGGCGTCGGCGGGACGTGGGGCATGATCTCTACCGGGTTGTTCGCCTCTACGGCAGTCAATCCCGACGGGAGCGACGGCCTGTTCTACGGCTATCCTTATCAGTTCGTGGCCCAGGTGGTTGCCGCTGTCGTGGCCTGGGCCTACGCCGGTGTGATGACGATGCTCTTGATCAAAGCCCTTCAGCGGCTGATGCCGTCGCGCGTCGACCAGGAGGCCGAAATTCTGGGCCTCGATCTGGCGCAGCATGGGGAGAAGGCGTATTCGTGACGACGTTAAACGTGAAACGTTATTCGTTAAACGTAAGAAAGGCCTCTCCGATTCACGATTCACGATGAACGATTCCCGGCGGTTCCCATGGCTGTGATTCACAACGACATCGGGCGGCGCCGGTTTCTGAGCCAGGCCGTGATGGCGTTCGGGGCGCTCTTCGGGATGGGCGCGCTGGCGCTGCGTTTTATGCAGTTCCTGGTGCCGAGCCAAAAGCCGAGACAGTACGAAGCGGTCTTGATCGGAGCCGAAGCGCGCGTGCCGATGGGCGAACCGGTGCCGATGAATCTCGGCGGTCATAAGATCATGGTGCTCAAGACCGAGGAAGGGATCACGGCCTTTTCCCGGCGCTGCACTGATCTCGGCTGTCTGGTTTCTTGGAGCAAGGAACGCGGGCAGTTCGTGTGTCCGTGCCACCAGGGCGTGTTCGACAAAACCGGGCGCAACATCGCCGGCCCGCCGCCGCGCCCGCTGGATCGCTATCAGGTCGTGAGACGCAACGGTCAGTTGTACGTGAATATTCAAATGAAGGAGGAGGAGAATGTAGGGGAAGCTGGCAGCGGAAGGCTGATAGCTAAGAGCTGGTGGACGGGATGAAGTCATTGGTATCGCAGATTCACGTCAAATCGGCCGAGCAAGACGGCAAGACCAAGACGTGGATCGACTACATCCAGAAGGACCTGCCGCAACACCTCGACTGGTGGCCCTATACGCTGGGGGCGATTCCGCTCACCCTGTTCGGGCTTCTGGTGGCAACCGGTCTGATGCTGACGTTTTACTACGTGCCGTCGCCGGAGAAGGCTTACGAGAGCGTCGAGCAGATCACGAACGAGATCTATCTCGGTTGGTTCGTGCGCGGTCTGCATAAGTTTTCCGTCGACCTGATGATCCTGTTTTTGCTTTTTCATGTGATTCGCGTCTTCCTGACACGCGCCTACCGGGCACCCGGTGAACTGAAATGGGTCACCGGCTCGATCGTGCTGTTCGTGACCTTCGCGATGGGATTCACAGGCTATTCGTTGGTGTACGACAACGTCTCATACTGGGGGATGACGGTCGTGACCAACATGCTGGGGACGCTGCCGATTGTCGGGACGCCGCTGCTCCATCTCCTGCGCGGCGGGGAAGAGGTCTCAGCCAACACACTTCTGCGGCTCTACGATTTGCACACGAAACTCTTGCCCGTTTTGCTGGCGTGCCTCGTCCTGGGTCACGTGCTGGTGGTCCGACTCATTGGCTTTGCGGATGTGCAGGGGAGCCGGGGGTACCATCCGTTCTACCCGGAGCATACGTTGACGATGAGTGCGATCGCGGTCGGATTGCTGGTCTTGATTGTGGATCTGGTCATGATCTTTCCTCCGACCCTCGGCCAGCCGGCCAATCTCCAGGAGGTCGCTGTGGATGTTTCGCCGCCTTGGTATTTCTCGGCGCCGTACATGTGGATCACGTTGCTGCCCGGACCGGTCGCGCTTTGGAGCCTGTTCGGCGGAGCGGTGGTGTTCGTCGTGTACCCGTTTATCGACAAGGAATTGTCGAAACGGGGTTGGCCGATGGCGATCGTCAATGCGGTGGTCGGAACCCTGGTTGTGGTCGCGGTCGCGACGCTGATGATTCTGGATACAAGAATGTGATGGGAGGCTAGGGACGAGATGGGCTAGAGGCTAGAGGAAAAAGCAATCGTTCTCCGCATCTAGCCACTTGCCTCGTGCCCATCGCCTGTTGTGGGAGGAACCCGTGGACGAGACAGACGGCGAACTGAGCCGATACCAGGAGCCGGCGCCGAACGGCAAATTGAATTTCACCCGCTACCTGATCGGCGGGCTGTGCTTGGTGTTGTTCCTCGCGCTGACCGGCGTCGGATACGTTCAGGTGGAAGAGCGGCGAGGCGGCGGCCTGCGGCCGTTCATCTCGGCCGAGAACAAGAAGTGTATCGACTGCCATCTGGCCAAAGACGTGTCGATCGGGGGCATCAACGACTGGAAGGTCAGCAGGCATGCGCCGAAAGGCATCGGGTGCGTGGAATGCCACCGGGCGGAGAAGGGCGAACCTGACGCCTTTGACCACTACGGCACGGTGGTCTCGACCCTGGTCACGCCGAAAGACTGCATGCGCTGCCATGACAAGGAAGCGCAGGAGTTTGCGAGGTCCCACCACGCCAAGGGTGCGCAGTTCATCGGGTCATTGGACAATTTCCTGGGCAACGTAGTGGAGGGGCCCGAAGTAGTCACGGCCGGATGCGCCGGCTGCCACGGAAGCGTCGTCAAGGTGATGGAAAACGGAAAGCTCCATCCGGCTACCTGGCCCAATTCCGGAATCGGCCGCGTGAATCCGGACGGATCAAAGGGGACCTGTTCCGCCTGCCATGCGCGACATAGTTTCTCCGTCGCCCAGGCCCGGCAACCGGAAAGCTGCGGCCGCTGTCACATGGGACCGGATCATCCCCAGATTGAGGCGTACTACGAGAGCAAGCACGGCGTCATGTTCAGCGCGAACAAGGACAAGATGAAGCTCGCTGAACCGGCGGAGAAGTGGCACCCGGGCAGAGATTATTTGTATCCCACTTGCGCAACCTGCCATATGAGCGCGACGACGACGCAGGAGGTGACCCACGATGTGGGCGACCGGATCAGTTGGACCTTACGTCCGGTCATCTCGACGCGGCTGGAGAATTACGAAGTCCGGCGGAAAGCCATGCAGCAGGTCTGTTCTTCGTGCCACAGTCCCGAGATTGTCGAGCGATTTTTCACGCAAATGGACCAGGGGATCACGCTGTACAACGAAAAATTTGGAAAACCGGCCAAGGCGGCGATGGACAGGCTTAAAGAAATGAAGAAGATCACGCCGACCCCGTTTGACGAAAAGATCGAATGGGTGTTCTACGAACTGTGGCACCACGAGGGCCGGAGAGCCAGACACGGGCTTTCCAAGGTCGCGCCGGATTACGTCCACTGGCAGGGCTTCTACGAAGTGGCCAAGCATTTCTATACCAAGTTCCTGCCGCTGGTGCGGGAGTTGTCGCCCGAGGCGGCGGAAGAGATGCTTCGCAAGGAGGGCCATAAGTGGATCGAGAAGGGGATGACCAAGGATGAAATCGCCCAGATGTTGGAATTCTATGAGAAAGAGATGCAAGGCAAGCGGGGAGGAGGATGAGGCGGCGGCCGAACGGGCTGCTTGGCGGAAGACCCGCGCTTTCTCCGCGCCTCCCTCCCCTCTTGAGCGGCCCATGGCGTTGGAGTATGCTTGGGCTCCCAATGACGAGGTGAGGGAGCGGATATGCAGAAGCCCATGAAGACCAGCTTAAGCAGGGGTCTGTTTCTTGACCGGGACCTCGAACGGTTCCGCCAGCAGCTCGCGAAGTTCCAGCCGTTTCTCTCCAGAAAAAAGTCGTCCGCCTCCATCGATGAGTTCGACGTCGCCACCGAACAACTGATCAGCCGGGTCTTCGGCGAGGCGTCCGATCTACTGGAAGCCTACCAGTACGCCAAGTTGGGCGAGGCGGCGGGCTTGGTCAATTTGCCCGAAGAGGCGCAGGAAGGGGGGGCGCAGGATATCTATCGCGAAAGCCTTCAGCAGCGGAAGCGCGTCATCGAAAGCTGTATCTCGGAGCTGGAGGCGAAAAAGGCGGCGGTGGCTTCCAGGAACGGGCGAACGAGTGTGTTGGCCGGGGTGAAGGTGGCGGACTACATGTCGCACGATGTCCGCAGCATCCATCGGGATGCGACGATCAAGGAGGCCGGCCGGCTGCTCCAAAAGTGGAAAGTCGGGTCCCTCCTGGTCGATGACGGCCTTCGATATATCGGCATCATCACGGACACCGATCTCAGCCGAAAAGCGGTGGCGCGCGGCCTCGATCCCAATACCACAACCGTCAAGCAGTGCATGAGCAAGTCGATCCTCACGATTGAGGACACCGAACCGATGACCGAGGCGATCCGCCTTATGAAGGAGAACGGAATTCGGCACTTGCCGGTTACTGAGGACGGCACGATCATCGGCGTGCTCTCGGTCTCCGATCTGCTGCGGGCCTATGACGAGTTGTCCGGGCTGGCGTTGGAAGGAGTGGTCGACGAGGACTGAGCGGTCTGATCAGACCGCGCCGAACCGTCGCTCGAAAAACGCCCGGGTGTCGGCCATATGGCGGGCGAGGTCGGATTGTAAGTGGCTTGCGCCGGCCTGCCAGTCCTCGGCGGTGTACCCGACGCGCCGGGCGAGGAATACGAAGTCGTCCGATTCCGGCTCGGGCAGCACCAGATCCTTTGCATTTCCCCGCACCATCCTCAACCCGTCGATCAGAGTTCTGAAAAACAGGTAGGCCTTGCGCAGACGCAGACCGTCGTCGCGGGCGACCAGTCCCGTCTCGACCAAGGCCGCCAGCGCGTCCATCGTGTTCGTGGTTCTCAGCGTCGGATGCTGATGGCCGTACATCAGTTGGAGATACTGGACGGCGTACTCCACGTCGATCAGCCCGCCCGGGCTGTATTTCACGTTGATCCGTCCCGGTTCGACCAGTTCCTTCACCTGCTGCCGCCGAAGGTCGAGGGCCGTCGCCAGATCCCACGGCGCTCCACTGTACACGAACGCATCGCGGTGCGCTTCGACCTGCCGTCCCAAGCCCTCGTCTCCGGCCACGTAGCGCAGCTTGATGAGCGCCTGCCGCTCGAACGGGGCGCTCAGCCCCGCGGGACTGTAGTACGTCCGGACTTCGTCGAGGGCGTTGACCAGCGATCCCTTGCTCCCGTGCGGCCGCAAGCGCACATCCAGGTGGAAAATCCCTTCCTGCTTGGCTTCGATCCAGCGTAAGAGTTCCTGGACCAGCCGTTCGAAGTACTCGCTGTTGTCCAGCGGGTGTCTGCCGTCGGTCCGGCCGGGGCCTCCATAGACGAAGAGCACTTCGATGTCGGAGGCGTAGCCCAGTTCACGGCCGCCGAATTTGCCCATCCCCAGCACCGTGAATGGACAAAGGCGGCGGTCGGGGAGCCTCGGCCGGCCGTGAAGACGATCCAATTTCGCGCGGCAGTCCGTCACGCTCCGACTTACGATGGCTTCGGCCAACTGGGTGAGGGCCAACGAAAAGTCGGCAAGGCTCGTGGAGGGATCGAGAAGATGCTTCATGTCGATCCGGAACAGCTCTTCGTCCTTGAACTGGTTCAACGCCTGCCGCCGCCGCTCGTCGGTTCTGCAGGTCGCCAAGCGCCGCCGAAGGATCTTGTCCAGCTCCTGCTTCGATTTGATGAGCGGCTCGACCCGATAGGTCTCCAGCATCGGCAGGAGATTGGTATGCTGCCGGCGCAGGAAATCTTCCCACAGGAAATCGCTGGCGCCCAGCAGGTGGGCCAGCAGGGGAAAGGACCTCTTGTCTTTGACGAAGTCGAGGCCCTTTTGACGCTTGGAACCCCGCTCGTCTTTGAGGATCAAGTCCAGAAACTGATCGAAGGCTTCGATCGCTTTTGCAGGGTCGGGGGCCCAGGTGAGCGCGTGGGTGAACTGTTTGATCAGGACCGCGGTGATCCGGAGGTTCTGCTGTTCATCCGGATCGACGATCTTCTGCCCGTTACGGTCGCGGACGTAAAAGCGGTCATGGAGCTTCGGACCCACGTTCTCGAACTGGGCTTTGGTGATGTAGACGTTCCGCATGGCCAGCGCGTTGGCGAACGCATACAGGAACGCGGGCGTGTCGTCCGAGCGGATGTCCATGATCGTGTCGGTCGCGGACTGGCTGTTGTCGAAGGTGATCTGAACCGGTTGCAGCAGGCCGGTGAAGGTGCCCCGCTGTTTGCCGAGCCGTTCGACCAACTGCCGGTTCACGTGCTGGCGCGCCTGCTCGAACTGCCGCGCATCCAGCAGGCGGATCATGCGGTCCAATTCGTCGCTCAGGCGGCGTTGCTCCTCTGGAGAAAACGCGACGCCGGGCATGGGGCGAACCCGAAAGAGATCGACGATCTTTTTTCGCGCAAGGCCGGGACGCGCTTTGGGGCGGCGCGACGGCCATGTCGATCCGATGTGCGGCGCAACGGCGGGCGCCGCGTCGGAGAACGTGTAGATACGCCCTTCCTGGATGTCGAGCCCGAAAGCGGACAGCAGCCCGCAGATCGTGGCGAACTCCGAAAAGTAGTCGTAGGCGACGACCACGACCTCGAACGACGGGTCTTCCTTGGGCTGAATGTGGACTTGGCAGGGGCGGTCCGGGTCCAGGCGCGACGCGAGCCGGACGTGTCGCGCCATGTCGTCGGGCCGGACGTGCGCGAAGTAGTCGGGGTCCATGCGCGACACGAAATCGCGCAGGATATCTTCCGCTACATCGGGGCACAGCAGCTTGAGCGCATTGATGCGTTCTTCAATCGTCATGAAAGGAAAAGTTCTTAGCCGTCAGCTCTCAGCGTTCAGCCAAGAACAGAGCGTTCGATATAAAGCTCAGAGCTGATGACTGATAGCTGACAGCTTTCTTGCGCCAGTATACCTGAACGGCGATTCGTTGTGCGTCTCTATCCGCGCCGGTATAATGCCGCCGCATGACACGGAAGGCTTCGGTGTCCCGCCCTCTGCGCACAGGACCGGTGGTGTCTCAACTCGACGCGCGATCATCAGACCCGAGCGCGCTCCTGTTGGCGCCCAGACTCGATTCCGGCGAAGTCGCTGCCATCCTCAAGCCTTACGGGCTGACCGATGTCGCGCAGGCCGACGCCAACATCCAAGCGATGGCCGGAGAACCCCGCACGCGGCATCTCTTGGCGAAGATGTTGGGCGATCTGCTGGAATCCGTTGCGCGGACCGCCGATCCGGACCAGGCATTGAATCATTGGGAGCGATTTCTACAGTCCGGCATCAACCGTGCGGCGCTGTTCGAATATCTGCATGGCTCGCCCCGCATGTTGCATCTTCTGTGCGTGATTTTCGGCAACAGCGATTCGCTCGCCCAGACGCTGATCCGCGATCCGCTGCTCGTCTATTGGCTGATAGAGGAGCAGGTCCTGACAAGACGGCCGACGCGCGCGTCCTTGGACCAAGCGCTGCGCCGGACTTTGGCCAACCTGACGACGGTCGAGCTCAAGCTGGAAGCCCTCAGGCGGTTCCGTCGCCGGGAGATGTTGCGCATCGGCGTGCGCGATTTGCTGGGCCTGGACGATGTGCCGGACACCACCGCCGCCCTCTCCGATCTCGCCGCGGTTCTGATCCAGGCTGCATACGAAATCGTCGAGGAGGACCTGCGACGGAAATACGGAGTCCCGATGCACCGCGACGCCAAGGGACGGACGGTGGAAACCGGATTTGCCGTGATCGGCATGGGCAAACTCGGCGGGGGAGAGCTCAACTACAGCTCCGACGTCGATCTGATTTACGTGTATGCATCCGATGCCGGAAGCGCCCGAGGAGTGCGGCAGGAACTCTCCAACGAAGAGTATTTCGAACAGCTTGCACGTCGTCTGACGCAGGCGCTTGCGGCTCCGACGCGGGAAGGCCATGTCTTTCGTGTGGATCTGAGGCTTCGCGCCGAGGGATCAGTCGGGCGGTTGGCGAGATCCTTGGAGGATTATGCCCGGTACTATCGGACGAGGGGGGAAGTGTGGGAACGTCTCGCGCTGCTCAAGGCCTGGCCGGTCGCCGGCTCCCGAGAGGTCGGGCGCGCCTTTCTGCGCCTCACGCGGCCCTTCGTTCTTGGCGGTCCCGAGCCTTCACAGCGCGGCGCGGACGTCCAGGCTGTTCTGAAAGAGGTGCGAGCGGTCAAAGATCTGATCGACGGGAAAATGGCCGACCGCGGTCATGAGCGGCGGAATGTCAAGCTGGGCATTGGAGGGATTCGGGAAATCGAATTTCTCGTCCAAACGGTCCAGGTGATATGCGGGAAAGTCCTGCCGCGCATTCTGGACCGCAGCACTCTGGGAGCGCTGGGTCGATTCCGGCAACTGGGGTTGTTGTCGGCGACGGAGCAGTCGGCGCTGGCGGCGGCCTATGTCTTTCTACGCGATGTGGAACACAAACTGCAGATGGTGCATGACCTCCAAACCCATGCGTTGCCGGAGACCGAAGAAGAGTTACAGCGTTGCGCGATCCGGCTCGGCTACGCCGGACGCGACCGAAAGACAGCCGTGGATCGCTTCACTGCGGACTATCGCCGCCACACGGAACGCGTCAACGCCATGTTCCGCCGACTCTTCTTTACGCCGGGCCGCTCTCGCCTGCTGCGGGCGGCCGTGCGGGCCCTGAAGCGGGGGTGAAAAACGACGGGCCAAGCGGGTGCCCGCTTGGCCCGTCCGCCAAAGCTGACCGCTGACGGCTATTCGCTATCAGCCGTTCGCTCTGTTCTTAGTACATGTCGTGCATGTGACCATGACCGGCGCCGGCCGGTTCTTTCTTCTCCTCCGGGATCTCCGTGACCATCACCTCGGTCGTCAGCATCAAGGCCGCCACGCTGGCCGCGTTCTGGAGCGCACAACGCGTGACCTTGGTCGGATCGATAATCCCCGCTTTGAGCATGTCGGTGTATTCTTCGGTTTGCGCGTTGAAGCCGAAGCTGGGGTTCTTATCGCCCCGCACTTTCTCGACGACGACCGAGCCTTCCACGCCGGCGTTCGCCGCGATCTGGCGGATCGGCTCTTCCAGCGCGCGCCGGACGATGTTGACGCCCACTTTCTGCTCGGGCGGCACGTCCTTCACCAGGGGGTCCAGCGCCGGAATGCAACGCAGATAGGCGACGCCGCCGCCGGGCACGATGCCTTCCTCGACGGCCGCCTTGGTCGCGTGCAGCGCGTCCTCGACGCGGGCCTTTTTCTCCTTCATTTCGGTCTCGGTGGCCGCGCCGACATTGATGACCGCCACGCCGCCCACGATCTTCGCCAGCCGCTCCTGCAGTTTCTCCCGATCGTAATCGGATGTCGTCTCTTCGATCTGAGACTTGATCTGCTTCACGCGGCCCTCGATCTTCTTCGGGTCGCCGTACCCTTCGACGATCGTGGTATTGTCCTTGTCGATCGTCACCCGTTTGGCCCGGCCGAGATCCGTCAGTTTCACGTTTTCGAGCTTGATGCCGAGGTCCTCGGAGATCACCTGGCCTCCGGTCAGGATCGCGATGTCCTCCAGCATGGCCTTGCGCCGGTCGCCGAAGCCGGGCGCCTTCACGGCCGCCACGTTCAGCGTGCCGCGCAGCTTGTTGACAACCAGGGTCGCCAGGGCTTCGCCTTCCACTTCCTCAGCGATGATCACCAGCGGCTTGCCCATCTTGGCGACCTGCTCGAGAATCGGCAGCAGGTCCTTCATGCTGCTGATCTTCTTTTCGTTGATGAGGATGAGCGGCTCTTCGAGCACGGCTTCCATCCGCTCGGCGTTGGTGACGAAGTAGGGGGAGATGTAACCGCGGTCGAACTGCATACCCTCGACGACATCCAGAGAGGTGGACATGGACTTGGCTTCCTCGACGGTGATGACGCCATCCTTTCCTACCTTCTCCATGGCCTCGGCGATCAGGTCGCCGATGGTCTGATCATTGTTGGCCGAGATTGTGCCGACCTGAGAAATCTCAGTCTTCGTCTGGCAGGGTTTGCTGAGCTTCTTGAGCTCCTGCACCACCGCTTCCACCGCTCGGTCGATGCCCCGCTTGATCTCCATCGGGTTGGCGCCCGCGGTAATGTTCTTGACGCCCTCGCGGAAGATCGCCTGGGCTAGCACGGTCGCGGTCGTGGTGCCGTCACCGGCCGTGTCGCTGGTCTTGCTGGCGACTTCACGGACAAGCTGGGCGCCCATGTTCTCATACGGGTTCTTCAGCTCGATTTCTTTTGCGACGGTGACGCCGTCCTTTGTGATGGTGGGCGCGCCGAACTTCTTGTCCAAAATCGCGTTCCGACCCTTGGGGCCGAGCGTAGCCTTCACGGCGTCGGCGAGCTGATTCACCCCCTTCAGGATCGCGGCCCGCGCCGCCTCGCTGTACAGTAATTGCTTTGCCATCGTGATCCTCCCTCTGCGTCGTTATCGTTGATTATTCAGTGTGTCTCAGTGTGTCATTGTGGACAACGGTTCGCGCGTGACGGGGCAACGTCCAGGCTCAGGTATTGGTGAACACGCCCAGAATGTCTTCTTCCTTGATGATCAGGCATTCTTCGTCGTCGATCCGCAGCTTGCTTCCGGAATATTTGTCGAACAATACGTGATCGCCGACCTTCACGTTCTCGACCTTCTTCCCAACGGCCTGCACGATGCCTCTCTGGGGCTTTTCCTTTGCGGAGTCCGGCACGTAAATGCCGCCCGCGGTCCGCTCCATCTCCTCCGTGTATGTGATGAAGACACGGTCGCCGAGCGGCTGAAAATTCTTCGCTGCGGTCGAGGCTTTCTTTTCCTTCTCCTTGGTCTCCGTGGCCATACGAACACCCTCCTCCTGTTGGTTTTGGTCTGCGATTGGTCGCGACTACTGCTTTTGAAGCCGGTTGTTTAAAAAGCGGATTCCGCCTCCCCAGAGGAGGCGGCGGCTAGCAAAATTTGCTAGGAGAGATAGCGCCGGTCGGAGGCAAGTCAAGGGGGCGGGGCCAGAATTTCTTGGCGGCCACCGCAACGCGTGAGTCCTTGACTCTAAGTCGTTGAAATTGCATAAGAATGGTGGCGATTAGTCCGGGAGACTCAGGCGCGTAACCGATCGAAGTCTTTCACCTCCTTTTTGATGTAGTCGCGGAGGCGCTTGATGATCCGAGCCTCTAACTGCCGGGTCCGCTCTTTGGTGATTCCATATTTGGCGCCGAGGTCTTCCAGGGTCAGAGGGGTCTCGGACAGGACGCGGTTCCGCAGGATGTCCTCTTCTCGCTCGTCCAGAGTCTTGATGAATTCAGCCAATTTCCGCCGAAAGAGCGCCCTGAGTTCCGTATCGGCGATTTGCTCGTCCGCCGGCTGATCCTGTGAGGGCAGAATGTCGAGCAGCGTGCCGTCTTTGTCCTCGCCCAGCGGCTGGTCCAGGGACAATTCCCAACTGCCCAGCCGTTGATCCATTTCAATCACGTCCCGTTCTCGGACGTTCAGGCGATCCGCCAACAGCTTGGCGTCCGGCACGAAGCCTTCCCGCTCCAGTTTGGCTTTCTCCTTCTTGAGGTTGTAGAAGAGCTTGCGCTGGTCCTGGGTCGTGCCGACCTTCACGAGGCGGAAGTTGTTCAGCAGATAGCGGAGAATATAGGCGCGGGCCCACCAGGCGGCATAGGCATAAAAGCGGACGTTTTTGGTCGGATCGAATTTCTTGATCGCCTGCATCAAGCCGACGTTGCCTTCCTGAATCAGGTCCATATGGTCGGCGCCGGTATGGAGGTATTCGGCGGCGATGGCCACGGAGACACGCAAATTGGAAAGGATGAGCTTGACGGCGGCTTCGCGGCTGCCCATCACGCGGTACTCGTGAAAGAGCCGGAGTTCTTCTTCTTTGGTCAGGTAGGGATAGCGCCGGACTTCGGCCAGATACTGTTGCAGCGCCGTGACCGGGACGAGAGACGTCGTCGCTTCGGCGTGGTCGCGCTCCTGAGAGGAAGATGACCCGGTCGGCTCGGGGAAGACGCCTTCTTCAGCGATATCGGTGCCCGCCGGTTCGCCGTCCTCGGCTTCCCAGGTGTCCTGCTGAATCTGCGGTTCGGATTCGCTCATCGATCCCTATGCGCTCTCGCCGTGCGCGCGCACGTTCGAACATTATAAACAGAACAGGGTCGGAGGACAAAGTTCAACCGGCGACAAGTCTTCATGGCCACGGGTTCGCGCACGGGTCATGTGATTTGCTAAGATGGGTTCCGGAGGAGATCGGGGATATGCAGCCGTTTAAGCTCGAGGCGCCGTTCAAGCCGTGCGGAGATCAGGGCCAGGCGATTGAGAAATTGGCCGCCGGGGTCAAGGCCGGAAAGAAGCACCAGGTTTTGCTCGGCGTCACCGGCTCCGGCAAAACGTTCACGATGGCGAACCTGATCGAACGGGTGCGGAAGCCGACGCTTGTGCTCGTCCATAACAAGACCTTGGCGGGACAGCTTTACCAGGAATTCAAACAGTTTTTCCCGCACAATGCGGTCGAATATTTCGTCAGCTACTACGACTACTACCAGCCGGAAGCCTACATTCCCCAGACCGACACCTACATTGCGAAGGATGCGTCGATCAACGACGCCATCGATCAGATGCGGCACGCGGCGACCACGGCGCTGTTGCAGCGGAACGATGTGGTGATCGTATCGTCGGTGTCGTGCATCTACGGCCTCGGCTCGCCGGAGGTCTATCACGGCATGCTGCTCTATCTCGAAGAAGGCATGGAGATCCGGCGCGAACAGATCCTGTCCAAGTTGGTGGAGATTCAATATGCGCGCAACGATACCGATTTTCACCGTGGGACCTTCCGTGCGCGAGGCGACGTGATCGAGGTCTTTCCGGCCTCCTCGGACGCCGTCTCGGTGCGCATCGAGCTGTTCGGCGACGTGGTGGATGCGATTCACGAGATTGATCCGCTCACCGGCGAGTCATTGGGCAGGTTGCCGAAGGTGCCGATCTACCCCAATACCCACTACCTGATCGCGCCGGACCGTTACGAGCGTGCCTTGAGCGGAATCGAACAGGAACTGGAGGAACGGATCGCGTTCTTCAAGCAGGAGGGCAAGTTGCTCGAGGCCCAGCGGATCGAGCAACGGACGCGCTTCGATTTGGAGATGATACGGGCGATGGGCTACTGCCACGGGATCGAGAACTATTCACGGCATCTGAGCGGTCGCGCGCCGGGCGAGCCGCCGCCGACGTTGCTGGACTACTTCCCCAAGGATTTTCTCCTGATCGTCGACGAGTCGCACGCCACCATTCCGCAAGTGGGAGGCATGTACGAAGGCGACTATTCGCGCAAGAAGACCCTCGTGGACTATGGGTTTCGGCTGCCGTCGGCGATCGACAACCGGCCGCTGAAATTCGAGGAGTTCGAACGGTGCTTGAACCAGGTCATTTACGTGTCGGCGACGCCGGGACCATACGAACTGGAACATGCCGGCCGGGAGGTGGTCGAGCAGATCATCCGGCCGACCGGCTTGATGGATCCGGTCATCGAGGTGCGTCCCGCAAAGGGGCAAGTGGACAATTTGCTGGGCGAAGTGCGGGCGGAAGCCGCCAAAGGCAATCGCGTGTTGGTCACGACGCTGACCAAGCGGATGGCTGAAGACCTGACCGAGTACTACCATGATCTGGGCGTCAAAGTTCGCTATCTGCACTCCGACATCAAAACGTTGGAGCGGGCCGAAATCGTGCGCGATCTGCGGCGCGGCGTGTTCGACGTGCTGGTGGGAATCAACCTCTTGCGCGAGGGGCTGGATATTCCGGAGGTCAGCCTCGTCGCGATCCTCGACGCGGATAAGGAAGGCTACCTGCGGTCGCACCGGTCGCTGATTCAGACCGCCGGCCGCGCGGCCCGGCACGTCGAAGGCCGCGTGATTCTGTACGGTGATACGGTCACGGATTCGATGAGGTTAGCGATCGAAGAGACCGCGCGGCGGCGGAGGATTCAGGCCGAGTACAATGAGGCGCACGGCATCACGCCGGAAAGCGTGAAGAAGGGCATCCCGTCGCTGGAGTACGCGGTGGCTCAGATGGACTATCTCACGCGAGACCTGGCAGCCGAGCCCGAAGCCGTCTATCAGGAGGAGCGCGACGTCGAGCAACTCATCCGGCGTCTGGAAGCGGACATGAAAGCGGCCGCCAAGGAATTGGAGTTCGAACGGGCGGCGGAACTGCGGAACCGGATCCGGGCCTTGAGGATGAAAGAGCTCGAGGTCAAGCCGTGAGACTCAGACCTGTTTGTAGAGGTAAATGCCCAGGAAAATACCCAGGAACGTCAGCAGGTTCATTTTGATCGTGAAGCCCATCGTAATCTTGAGCAACACCAGATCGACCGTCACCGGCGGGTTGATTCCGGGAGTGAGAGCGGTCGAGAAAATGTTTTGAATGGCTCCGTGCGGGGCCATGACGTGCAGAATCTCTCCGAGAATGCCGCCGAGCAATCCTCCGACGAGGATAAAGATCATCAGCACCCACGGTGACTTTCTCATCCCTCCCCTCCTGGCTTCGGTCTGCGTAGTCGCACGGAGCCGGCGGCTGGCACCATAGCGAAACCCCTGGGTGAAGTCAATAAAATGGACCGAGGTCGGCCTCGTGCGAAGAACGAGTCCCACGCGAAGCGACCGAGGAACGACGGCTTCGGTCGCTCCTCGCGCTCAAGAGAGGTCCCGACTCCCGTCCGACGCCGAAGCCGGTTTGGCCGGCGAAGACACGCCTTCACACAGAGAATACCTTGACTTCTTCCCGGGCCGTTGTTTAGACTGCCCCGATGCTCTTTTTGTAAATCTTTCGAGGCGATCGAAGCCCTACCGGACGCATCGTCCAAGCTGGTCTCCAACGGTTCCTGCTCATGCTCGACGCGCTGAGTGAAAAACTCGATAAGATTCTTCGCAAGCTCCGCGGTCATGGTGTCCTGACCGAACAGAATATCGCGGAGGCGCTGAAAGAAGTCCGGCTGGCGCTGCTTGAAGCGGACGTCAACTTCAAGATCGTCAAGGAATTCATCGACCGGGTCCGCGAGAAGGCGGTCGGCCGGGAGGTGCTGCAGAGTCTCACGCCCGGCCATCAGGTGGTGAAGATCGTCTGGGACGAGTTGCGCGAGATGATGGGCCGGGAGAAATCCGGTTTCAGCCTCGCCTCGGTTCCGCCGACGATCGTGATGATGGTCGGGTTGCAGGGCGCCGGGAAGACGACGACGTGCGGCAAGCTGGCGCGACTGTTCAAGCAGCAAGGCCGGCGGGTCTTGCTCGTTGCGGCCGATCCCAGGCGGCCAGCGGCCGGCGATCAGTTGGCTATCCTGGGCCGTGATCTGGGCGTCGACGTCCATCGGTTCGACCAAGCCGACGCGTCTCAGGCCGATGTGGTGCGAATCTGCCGGGAGGGAGTCGAGCGGGGCCGTGACCAGGGCTACGACCTGGTCATCCTGGACACCGGCGGACGGTTGCACGTCGACGACGAGTTGATGGCCGAGTTGGCCGCGGTCAAGCAGGCGGTGGAACCGCATGAAGTGTTGTTGGTCGCCGATGCGATGACCGGTCAGGACGCGGTGAACATGGCGAGCCGATTCGACCAGCGGGTCGGGTTGACGGGCGTCATTCTGACGAAGGTCGAAGGAGACGCGAGGGGCGGCGCAGTGCTCTCCATTCGTGCGGTGACCGGCAAACCGATTAAGTTCCTCGGTGTAGGGGAGAAACTGGATGCGCTGGAAGCGTTTCACCCGGACCGGCTGGCCTCGCGCATTCTGGGCATGGGGGACGTCCTGTCGCTCGTCGAGAAGGCCCAGGAAGCCTACACGCGCGAACAGGCGGAGGCGGCTGAGAAGAAGCTGACCGGCGGCGGTTTTACGCTGGAGGATTTTCGCGAGCAGCTCGGGCAGGTGAATCGGATCGGATCGTTCGAGCAGATCCTCGGCATGTTGCCGGGCGGTCAGCGGTTGAAGGATCTGGCGCAGGACGGGTTGCCGGAGCGGGAATTGAAGCGCGTGGTCGCGATGATCGATTCCATGACGCCTCGGGAGCGCCGTGACCACACCATTATTAACGGAAGCCGAAAAAAGCGCATCGCCCGGGGCAGCGGGACCAGCGTGCAGGAGGTCAACCGATTGTTGAAGCAGTTCCTGACCGCGCGAAAAATGATGAAGGCGATGACCGGCGCAGGAAGCCGGCGGCATCTCGCGCGGTTGATGCGGTCGATGTGACACGAGCAGGTTGTCAGCGGTCGGCTGTCAGCATGAAAGAATCTCCGCTGAAAACTGACGGCTGAAGTCTGATAGCCATCTTACTTCAATCCTAATCTCGAGGAGGAATTCACGTGGCGGTTCATTTGCGATTGGCGCGGGCCGGCCGACATAAGCGTCCGTTCTATCGAGTCGTGGCGGCGGATTCGCGGATGCCCAGGGACGGACGGTTCCTGGAGATCTTGGGCACCTTCGACCCATTGAAAAATCCGGCCTTGCCGGAACTCAAGCAGGATCGGGTGCTCAAGTGGCTCAAACAGGGCGCCCAGCCGACCGTGACGGTCCGAACCCTGCTCCGTCGTTCCGGAGTCTGGCAGCAGTTCGAAAGTGAACGAGCCGCGGCAAAGAAGGCGTCGTAAAAAGGTGGTCAGCGGCCACCGCTTGGCCATCAACGCTGAAGACCGATAGCTGTTGATTGTCAGCGACTCGCCGGAGCCGGCGATGAATGACTCGTTGGATCTTGTCACGATCGGCAAAATCGAGAAGCCGTTCGGCGTTCGCGGCGAAGTCCGGGTGCGGTCGTTGAGCGATGTTCCCGGTCGATTCGAAACGCTTTCCCGGGCGATTCTGCGCTCGCCGTCCGGACAGGTGCTCGCAACCGCGGTGAAAAGGGTACGAACCGGTGGCGGGTCATATATCATCGGTTTCGAGGCGCTGACGACGCCGGAAGAAGCCGCGGCGTTTCGCGGCGGCCTGATTCAAATTCCTCGGAGCGAAAGCCCCGCCTTGCCTGCGGGTCGATATTACGAACATGACCTCATCGGCATGCAGGTCAAGACCGAACTGGGCGAACCCCTGGGAACACTCGAAGAGGTATGGGAATTGCCCGCAAACCATGTCCTTGTCGTCCGCCGGCAGGGCCGGGAGGTTCTGATTCCCGCGACGACGGATGTCGTGGCGTCGGTGGACGTCGCCGACCGGATCATGACGATCCGTCCGATGGAGGGACTTGTGGAGTATCAGGATGCGGTGTGACATTCTCACCTTGTTCCCCGAGATGGTGACGCCTGTACTGGGCCAGAGCATCCTCAAACGGGCCCAAGAGAAAGGTCTGTTGGAAGTCCGTGTCCGTAACCTGCGTGACTATACGTTCGATCGGCACAAGGTTGCCGACGATGTCCCGTACGGAGGTGGCGCCGGTATGGTGATGAAGGCTGAGCCCATCTTCCGCGCCGTCGACGCGCTCCGGGAGGAATACGGCCAAGCCGGCGACGGAAGCGTCGCCCTTCGTGTGCTCATGCCCACGCCCCAGGGACGACCGTTCACGCAGGACTACGCTCGAAACCTCGCGGGCGAGCGGCGACGGCTCGTCTTCCTCTGCGGCCATTATGAAGGCATCGACGAGAGGGTTCGCTTGGGGTTAAACCCCGAGGAAGTGTCGCTCGGAGACTATGTGCTGACGGGGGGAGAGCTGCCGGCGTTGGTCATCATCGACGCGGCGGCCAGGCTGGTGCCCGGGGTATTGGGCGATCCGGAGTCGGCGGCGCACGAGTCGTTCGCCGATTCGTTGTTGGATTATCCTCAGTACACACGGCCGCCGGAGGTGCGTGGACTGACCGTGCCCGAGGTGTTGCTGTCCGGGCACCACGAGGCGATCAGGATCTGGCGGCGGCGTGAAGCCTTGCGGAGCACCTATTTGAAGCGTCCGGACCTGCTGCGGGACCGAGTCTTCAACGAAGAAGATCAACGATTGCTTGATGAAATCGTCCGCGCAAGCGCCAAAGCGGCGCCGGTGCGGTGCGGGGAGGAGGGATAGCGCCATGAATCGGTTGGAACGGATCCAACGATCGCTGACCAAGAAGACGGTGCCCAACTTCGAGATCGGGGATACCGTTCGCGTTCATGCGAAAGTGGTCGAAGGCGAAAAAGAACGCATCCAGGTTTTCGAAGGCGTGGTGATCGGCCGGAAGGGGTCGTTGAACAGCGAGACCTTCACGGTACGGAAAATTTCATACGGTGTCGGGGTGGAACGGATTTTCCCGATCCATTCGCCGGTCGTCACGCGTATCGATGTAGTCCGTCAAGGCAAGGTGCGCCGGGCGAAGCTGTATTATCTGCGGCACAAGAAGGGCAAGACGGCGAAAGTCGAGGAGCGGGAGTTTTCGGGGGAATCCAAATCTCCCGGAAGCGGGGCCCGTTCCCCCGGCTCCGCAGAAGCCGTCGCCGAACCGGAGCCGGTCGCAGCCGTCAAGGGCTGAAAGCGTTCGACTCGACGATCGTCCTCGCGGCGCCGCCCGTTTCCGGCGTTGCCGGTCTGGAGTATCCCATCGGTGGGACCCACCGACGAATTTGAGGCGGAGGCTCGGCGATGCGGCTACCGCCGCATCGCGGGTCTGGATGAGGCCGGCCGAGGACCGCTTGCCGGTCCGGTTGTGGCCGCCGCCGTCATCCTTCCCTGTCGTTGTCGGGTCCCCGGTCTGAACGACTCCAAACAGGTTCCCGCGTCCGAGCGGGAACGACTGTGCGAGGACATTCTCCGCCGCGCGGTCGGCGTCGGCATCGGCTCGGCTAGCGGGCGCGAAATTGATGCTCTGAATATACTGGAGGCGACCCGGCTGGCTATGGCGCGCGCGGTCTGCGCGCTCGACCCGTCTCCGGATTTTCTCCTCATCGACGCCGTGGCGCTTCCGCTCGTGGGGCTGCCGCAGCGTCCGATCATCAAGGGCGACGGGTTATCCCTCTCCATCGCGGCGGCGTCGATCGTCGCCAAAGTCACCAGAGATCGTCTGATGGCCGACTATCATCGGGCCTATCCGCAGTATAATTTTCTGGCCCACAAGGGCTACGGCACGTCGGAGCATCTGCGGTTGCTTGCGGAGTACGGGCCATGCGAGATCCATCGTCGGACCTTTCGTCCTGTCCAGGACTGTCTGGCGGGACGGACTTCCGCTCTCCGCATATGAATGTAAAGACGCATCGGGCGCGGGAGGCCGGCGGTTCTCACGGATCGAGATGAACGACGGGCGACGCAGCCTCGGCCAGCATGCCGAATCGGAAGCCGAACGGTACTTGCGACGGAAGGGATATCGGATCCTCGCCCGGAACGTTCGGTCTTCGGGCGGCGAAATCGATCTCGTGGCGCAGGACGGCCCTGTGTTGGTCTTCATCGAGGTCAAAGCTCGTCGAACGTCCGCCTTCGGAGGGGCGGTCTATGCGGTGCATGAGCGGAAGCGGATGCGCCTCGTGCGGCTGGCGGCGCAGTATCTCGCTCGGCACCGGTTGCGACAGCCGGCTTGTCGGTTCGACGTCGTGCTTCTGCAGGATGGAGAACATGAAGACGGACAGATCCAACACATCGAAAGTGCGTTCGAGGTGCCCGGCGAGGATCTGCGGTGGTAAATGGATGGCTAGAGGCGAGCGGCGAGGGGCCTGGGGTGGCGGAGAAAAGCCGCTGTTCAGCCTCTGCTTTAGATCTCCTCGCGCCGCTTGCCACTCGCCTCGCGCCGTGGCTTCAAGATGATCCAACTCTTCCATGTCTCCAAATACTACGACCGGCGGCCGGCGCTCTCCAATGTCAGTCTTGAAATCGAGAAGGGCGAATTTGTGGTGCTCATGGGCGCCAGCGGGGCGGGGAAGTCGACCTTGTTGAAGCTGCTCATCGCTGCGGAGCGACCGGATGAAGGGCAAATTTTGGTTCAAGGCCGGAACGTCGCCAAGTTGAGGGCGTCGGAGATCCCGTATCTGCGGCGGAAAATAGGGATTGTCTTTCAGGATTTCCGGTTGTTGCCGAAGAAGACGGTGTTTGAGAACGTGGCGCTGCCGCTGATGGTGCAGGGAACCGCGGGGTTTGAGATTCGGCGCAAGGTCACGGAAGCGCTGAAAGCCGTCGGAGTGGATCACAAGAGAGAGCAATTTCCGCGCAGCCTGTCGGCCGGAGAGCAGCAGCGCGCCTGTATCGCGCGCGCGATCGTCAACGGTCCGATCATTCTGTTGGCGGATGAGCCGACCGGCAACCTGGACCCGGAGTTGACGAGCGAGATCATCGAGCTGTTCAAGTTGATCAATGCGCGAGGAACGACGGTCATGGTGGCGACCCACGATCCCCAGGTCATGGCACAGGTCAACCGGCGGATCGTGACGCTGATGGAGGGCAAGCTGGTCGCGGACCAGCGGCTCGGAACATGAGGCGGGCGCTCTATCTCCTCAGAGAGGCTTTCGCCAATGTGCGCATCAATCGAACGACCACCGTGGTCGCGGTGGCGACCACGGCGTTCACGCTGGCGTGCGTCGGGGTGTTTCTGCTGCTCTACGTCAATCTGCGCACCGTCGCGGGCTCCCTCCAGGAAGACATCAGGGTGATGGTCTACCTTGACGACGGTCTCGCCGGAGAGACGTTGTCCGAGCTCGAACAACGCCTCAAGGCGGACCGGGCGGTGGCGTCGCTGACCTACGTCTCCAAGGAGCGGGCCTTGGCCGAGTTTCAAGCCCAATTTCCGTCCGAATCCCATCTGCTGGAAGGGTTGGGCCAGAACCCGCTGCCGGCGTCTTTCGAGATCACGTTGGCTCCGCAATTCCGCTCGTCGGACTCGGTGAAACGGTGGGCGGAGCGCATCCAGACGCTCCCCGGCGTCGCCCAGGTCGAATATAGCCGGGACTTGATCGAGACGCTGGCGCGCATCATTCGCCACATCGAGCTGGCGGCGATCGCCGCGGGCGTCATTCTCTCCACCGCGTCCGTGACGATCATCGCCAACACGATCCGGTTGACGCTGTACACGCGCCGAGACGAGATCGAAATCCTCCGGCTGATCGGGGCCACGCGGGCGTTTATCAGAATTCCTTATCTCCTGGAGGGGGCCTTCCTGGGCGGCCTCGGCAGCGCGTTGTCCTTGGCGATCTTGAAGGCGGGGTTCGAGTTCGTCCGGCACCAGGTTGAATCGACGGGTCGCTTTCTGAAGGTGGAATCCTGGTTGAGTTTCTTCCCCGTTCATCTCTGTCTGCTGCTCGTGCTGGCGGGCGTGCTGCTGGGGTTTGCCGGCAGCTTCGTCTCGCTGTCGAGGTTCGGGGAGACGCGATCGTGAGGCTACGACCTGCAGTTCCGGTCGCCATTGCGCTCGCGTGGACGGTGATCGCGGCTCCGCCGCTTCCGGCCGAGAAGGAGCGACACGATCCCATCACGCAAAAGATCGAGCGGGAACGCAAAACCCTGGAGCAGCTCAAGGGTAAGATCGAGGAAAAACGGAAGCGGGCGGACGAAGCCGAGAAGCAGCGGGAGTCGATCTTGCAGGGTATTCAGACCCTCGACGAACGGCTCATGCGCTATCGTCAGGAACGGCAGGAGATCGACCGCAAGCTCAAAAAAAAGGATCGGGAGTTGGAAGAGATCAACGCGCAGTTGGCCGACCTGCGGTCCAGGATCGATGAGCGCCGGGACGCCATTCTCGCCAGACTCCGTGTACAATATACCGAAGGGCGATTCGGGTATCTCAAGGCGCTGCTCGGCGCCGACTCCTATGGCGATTTGCAGCGGCGCTTTCAGTACCTGTCGGCCGTGTCCCGTCGGGAATACGAGGTGATGAAAACCTATCGCGCGGATGTCGCCCGTACCGAGCAGGCGGAACGTCAGCGCGCCGAGGCCAGGGCAGGACTGGCGGCGTATAAGGAAAGCACGGAGCGCAAGCTGAACGAGATCCGGGAGCTACAGAAGGAAAAGCGCGTACTGCTAGCGAAGATCACGCAGCAGAAAGAGTCGTATGAGCGGGCGGTCGAAGAGCTGGAGCGGTCGGCGGCCCGGGTGGACGGCCTCCTGCGGGAATTGGAGCAACGCCGCAAAGCGGCGGCGGCCCGCCCGCCCGCCGGGGGGCTGGCGCCTCGGGGATTCAAGGGGACTCTGCCCTGGCCCGCCGACGGCCAAGTCGTCTCGTTCTTCGGGCGGCAGAAACACCCGACCTTCGAGACGTACATTCAGCGCAAGGGGATCGAAATTCGAACCCAGGAAGGGAGTACGATTCGGGCGGTCATGGGCGGCACGGTTGCGTACGCCGACTGGTTGAAAGGGTACGGGCTTGTCATTATCCTAGACCATGCCAACGGATTTTTTTCCCTCTACGCCCATGCCTCCAAGATCCTGGCCGGCGTCGGCGAACGGGTCGAGGCGGGGCAGACGATCGGGGAGACCGGCGATACCGGAATGACGGGAGAGAATACGCTCTATTTTGAACTGCGCGAAGGAGCGGAACCTGTCGATCCGCTCCTGTGGTTGGCGAAACGACCGTAGCCTTCAAGGGAAAGGAACACATGACTATGGAACAGCAACTGCGGCGTCGATCTTGGTATCTGGGGCCAATGGTCGTGGTCGCACTCTTAATGGGTGTGCTGATCGGGAAAGGCTGGGAACGGACCGGCCACGCCACGGAGACCTATGAGGAGTTGAAGACCTTCTCCGAAGTGCTGACCCAGATTCAGAAACACTATGTCGAAGAAACGAAAGTCAAGGACTTGGTGCAGGGCGCCATCCGCGGCATGCTTGCCACACTGGACCCGCACTCGGCCTACATGACGCCCGAAATGTACAAGGAGATGCAGGTCGAGACCAAAGGCGAGTTCGGCGGGGTCGGCATCCAGATCGGGGTGAAAGACAACCGCCTGGCGGTGATCGCCCCGATCGAAGGGACTCCCGCTTATCGGGCCGGCATCAAGGCCGGCGATTTCATCACCAAGGTGAACGACGAGCCGACCAAGGATCTGACGCTGATGGACGCCGTGCAGAAAATGCGCGGGCCCAAGGGGACGAAAGTCAGCTTGACGATCCAGCGCGACGGCGTCCAGGACCCGTTGGTGTTCACGTTGGTCCGGGATATCATCAAAATCGAAAGCGTGAAGTCCAAGGTCATCGACAACAACATCGGCTATATCCGCTTGACGCAGTTTCAGGAATCGACGGCGAAAGACCTGAGCCGTGTCCTCAAGCAGTTCCGGGAGCAGAAGCTGCAGTCCACCATTCTCGATCTGCGGAACAATCCCGGCGGGTTGCTGACGACGGCCGTGGACGTCTCCGAGCAATTCGTGGGCAACGGCAAATTGATCGTCTATATCAAAGGGCGCGATGGGCGCAAGGACGAATATTTTTCCCGGATCAAGGAGCCGATCGACGACTCTCCGATGATCGTGCTCGTGAACGAGGGCTCAGCCAGCGCCTCGGAGATCGTGGCCGGCGCGCTCCAGGACTGGGGGCGGGCGGTCATCGTGGGGACCACCACGTTCGGCAAGGGTTCGGTCCAGACCATTCTGCCGCTCGGGGACGGATCGGGGTTGCGGCTCACCACTGCGAAGTACTATACGCCGAAGGGACGATCCATCCAGTCGACCGGGATTACGCCCGACATCATCGTGAAGCCGCAGCCGACGACGGTGGCCAAGGCCTCCGAGAAGGAGGAGGGGAACCCCAAAGCGAAGCCCTCCGCGGGCAAAGAATCGCTGCCCCAACCAAAAACACCCGACGATCCGACGCGCAAGAACGGCTCGGGGGGGTCGAACCCCGGCCAAGACCCCGGCACGGAAACTTCCCTGGAAGATGACGTGCAGCTCCAGAAGGCCGTCGAGTTGCTCAAGACTTGGAAGATCTTCAAAGAGCTGCGACCGTCCACCTGAGGCGGGCGCGAGGATAGGCTGCCGCCGGTTCGCGTCAGTCCAGTCGGCGCGCCCGGATGGCGTTCAGCAACTCCTCTTCCCGCACGGTCAGGCCGGGAAGTGTCCGCAGCAGATGGGACCGGACCAGGGATTCGAGATCGGCCAGCGTCCGAATCCCCAGACGGAAATAGAGATAACTGACCGCCGATTCCGACAGTCCCGGCAACGTTGACCAATCGGCGACCTCGTCCGGCAAAGGGGTTTTCAGATCCTCGTACGACCGGATCGCGCCGGTGGCAAGGTATTCACGGATCTTCGCCGCCAGGTCTCGACCGATCCCCGGTATTTCCTTCAACTCTCCCCGCTGCGCGATGTCCGCGATGTCTTCATGGAGAGCGGCGACCGAGTCGGCGGCGCGACGGTACGCCCGGATTCGATACGGGTTCGCCCGATGCGCGGCGAGTAGGTCCGCGATCGAATGGAACAGTGAACTGAGCCGACGGTTGTTCTCCGACATGATGTGGAGATCTTCACGCGTATGTGGAAGGTCGTAATGGCTCCCTATCCTAGCGGATAGTCGGTCGTCCTTCCAGCCCGCCTGTTTGTTGACAAGCGGTTTGCGCGTCACCTAGGATTACACGACGGTCCATGACGGATGCAGACATTGAAATCCGGGTAAACGGCGAGGTGCGCAGGGTGAATTCCGGGCAAACGGTGGCCGACTTGCTGCGCGAACTCGCCATCAGGCCGGATCGGGTAGCCGTCGAAGTGAACCTTGAGATAGTGGACCGGCAGGAGTTCGAACGCCGCGGGTTGCAGCACGGCGATCGCGTGGAAATCATCAGCTTTATCGGAGGGGGAGCAGTCAGTCATCAGCGGTCGGCACTCAGCGGATGGGATTTGCGCTGACGGCTGATTGCTGAAAGCTGAACGCTGAACGTTACTGTACCTAATAATGCGAACATGAACAGGTGAAAATCATGCGATCAGAAGACCGAGGTGACCGGCTTATCATCGCCGGCCGTGAATTCAAGTCGCGACTCTGGGTCGGGACCGGGAAGTACAAGGACTTCATCGAAACGCAGAAAGCCATCGAGGTGTCCGGAGCCGACGTGGTGACGGTCGCGGTGCGACGGGTCAACATCACCGATCGGTCGAAGGAAAACTTGCTCGACTATCTGGACCCGAAGAAATACACGATTCTTCCGAATACGGCCGGCTGTTATACGGTTGAGGACGCGGTACGGTACGCGCGCTTGGCCAGAGCCGCCGGGGTCTCTGACCTGGTGAAGCTGGAGGTGATCGGGGACGAACGGACGTTGTTTCCCGACACGGCCGGGTTGATCGAAGCGGCCAAGATTCTCATTCAAGAAGGATTCATCGTGTTGCCTTATACCAACGACGATCCGGTCGTGGCCAAGAAACTGGTGGATATCGGATGCCCCGCCGTCATGCCGCTCGCCGCGCCGATCGGGTCCGGGCTCGGCATCAGGAATCCCTACAATCTCAAGATCATCTTGGAAACGGTGAACGTGCCCGTGATCGTCGACGCCGGGGTCGGGACGGCGTCAGACGCCGCCTTGGCGATGGAATACGGCGCCGATGCGGTGTTGATGAACACGGCGATCGCCGGCGCCAAAGATCCGATCGTGATGGCCGAAGCGATGAAATACGCCGTTCATGCCGGCCGGTTGGCCTATAAGGCCGGACGGATCCCCAGAAAGCTGTACGCCACCGCCAGCAGCCCGATCGAAGGCATGCTGTGACCCCTCGTGAAGCGTGAAGCGTAAGGCGTTAGGCGTGAGAGGAAGCTGGAATGTCACCTCACGCCCAACCCCTGACACCTCGCGTGTCTCTCATGCCTTCCGTTGATTTCCGCCTCTATCTGCTCACCGACCGCCTGCAGACCGGCGGTCGTCCCCTGGTTCCTCTGCTCAGTCAGGCGATCGACGCGGGAGTGTCCGCGGTTCAGTTGCGGGAGCGGGACCTCGGCACGCGCGCGCTTCTCGCACTCGCACAAGAAGTCCATACGCTCACTCGGGAGCGTGGAGCGAAATTATTCATCAACGACCGCGTCGATCTTGTGAACGTGGTGGAAGCCGCGGGCGTGCATCTGCGGGCCAGCAGCCTGCCGGTGGCCGCCGCGCGCCGGATCCTGGGACCGGAGCGGTTGATCGGCGTCTCGACTCATTCGGCCGACGAGGCGGTGCGGGCCGAGGCCGACGGCGCCGACTTCGCCGTGCTCGGCCCGATCTACGACACGCCGTCGAAGCGCGGGTACGGACCGCCGATCGGGATCGGGACGCTCGAGGACGCCTGCCGTCGGTGTCGGATTCCGGTCTTTGCCATCGGAGGCATCACGCCGCCGCGGGCGTCTGAAGTCCGGCGGGCCGGCGCATTCGGCGTCGCGGTCATTTCAGCCGTGCTCGGAGCCGAAGATGTCGGCGATGCCGTCCGTCGGCTCGCGAACGCCGTGACATCTTCGGTGTGAAGGCGAGCGACGGATGCGGGTCTCGCTTCTGCGCGGCCGGTCATACTCCGGCGTGGCGGGAAGGAGTGAGTCGCGCTGCGCGGCGCGCGCTGATTCCATCGCGCCGTTACGCGGCGCAGTTGACCGTGTGGGAAGCGGATGATAGAATCGCGACAGATTCGCGCATCGTGATCTGGTAAGGGTTTCGAGCGATCGAAACAGTGCTGCAATGGCCGAGTCCAAGGGGAGCCGACTGCGGTCCCTCCGCGATTCCGTGAAGAAAATTACAAAGCGTTTGTCCGACGGAGATTTGGAGGCCATGCATAAGAACGACGAGCACCTTCGCGAAGTCGAAAAACTCCGCGTCCAGATCCAGTCGATGGAGGAGGAGCTGCGCCGCCTCTATCAGTCCCGTTATCAACTCGAGCAAGCCACCAGGCAAAATGAAAAACTGGCCGCCACGCTGCAGGAAGCGAAGGCTCAGATCGAAGCGTTGCGGGCCGAAGTGGACAAACTCACCGCGCCGCCCTCCACCTACGCCATCTTCTCGAGCGTGAACAAAGACGGCACGGCAAACGTGTACGTGTCCGGCCGGAAGATGAAGGTCAGCATTCATCCGTCGATCAAGAGCAAGGAGTTGCGCAAAGGGCAGGAAGTGATCCTGAACGAAGCGCTGAACGTCATCGAAGCACGCGGGTTCGACGGCCAGGGGGAAGTGGTGCGGCTAAAGGACGTCATCGAGGGCAACCGTGCGCTCGTCACGCTGCATTTCGACGAGGAGAAAGTCGCGGAGCTGGGCGATCCGCTCACGAACGAACGGCTCAGCGTCGGCGATCATCTGCTCTATGACCCGCGCTCCGGGTATGTGATCGAGAAACTCCCCAAGTCCGAGGCGGAGGAGTTGGTGCTGGAGGAAGTGCCGGATGTGGACTACAGCCACATCGGCGGGCTCCAGAAGGAAATTGAACAGGTTCGGGACGCGGTCGAGTTGCCGTTCTTGCACCCGCAGTTGTTCGCCGAATACAAGCTCAGCGCGCCGAAGGGGGTGCTGCTCTACGGGCCTCCCGGGTGCGGCAAGACGCTCATCGCGAAAGCGGTCGCGAACTCCATCGCCAAGAAACTGGGACACCTCACCGGCAAGCAGATCCGCAGCTACTTCCTGCATGTGAAGGGACCGGAGCTGCTGAACAAGTACGTCGGCGAGTCGGAGCGGCAGGTCCGGGAGGTGTTTAAGAAGGCGAAGGAACGGGCCTCGGAAGGTCACCCGGTCATCGTCTTCTTCGATGAAATGGACGCGCTGTTCCGCACCCGCGGCACCGGCATCTCGTCGGATGTCGAATCGACGATCGTGCCGCAGTTCCTCTCCGAAATCGACGGCGTGGAGCGGCTGCGCAACGTCATCGTGATCGGAGCCAGCAACCGGCAGGATCTCATCGATCCGGCGGTCCTGCGCGCCGGCCGGTTGGATGTGAAGGTGAAGGTCTCGCGCCCTGACGCCACGGCCGCCCGCGACATCTTTTCGAAGTATGTCACTCCCGATCTGCCGTTCGACCAGGACGAGTTACAGCGTCACGGCGGCGACGCCCGTGCGCTCGTGGAATCGTTGATCGGTACGACGGTGGACGCGATGTACGCCACATCCGAAGAGAACAAATTCATCGAAGTGACTTATGCCAACGGCGAGAAAGAAATTCTCTATTTCAAGGACTTTGCGAGCGGCGCCCTGATCGAGGGGATCGTCTCCCGAGCCAAGAAGTACGCGGTGAAGCGGGCCATCGCTCAGGAGGGAAGGGGAATCCGGTCGGAGGATCTCATACGGGCGATCCGCGAAGAGTTCAAGGAACACGAGGATCTTCCCAACACGACCAACCCCGACGATTGGGCCAAGATCGCCGGCAAGAAAGGCGAAAAGATCGTCCATGTCCGGACTATCAGCGGAGGTCCCGCGGAGTCCCGGCAAATTGAAACCATCAGCACGGGGCACTACCTCTGAGTTCTGCTTGACTCCATGCAGGGATCAGGAAAGACGATTTTGCCGCGCGTTCTGGGTACAGAAACAGAATTCGGGATCGCCGCCAGGGATGCGAATGCACTCGACCCCGTTTCCAATTCACTCCATCTGATCGGCCATTATCCCTCGCTACCCGCGCCCCAGGCGATTTGGGATTACGAGAACGAGAATCCGCTGCTCGACGTTCGGGGCTTCGAGGTCGAGGGCGAGCGCGAGCGGCCCAGCCCGGATTACAACCGCCAGTTGAACAAGGTGCTCGCCAACGGCGGCCGCCTGTATGTGGACGGCGCGCATCCCGAGTATTCCACACCCGAGTGTACCAATCCCCGGGAACTGGTCGCGTTCGAACGGGTGGGCGAACGCATCATGGAGCAATGTCTGCGGGAGATGGCGCAGGCGCGCGGCAAGGAGCAGTTCGTCCTCTACAAAAACAACTCCGACGGCAAAGGAAACAGTTACGGGTACCATGAGAACTATCTGCTGTCGCGGTCGGTGCCGTTCGATCGGATCGTCCGGGTGTTGACCCCGTTTCTCGTCACCAGACAAATCTTCGCGGGTTCCGGCAAGGTCGGCGCCGAGAATCAGACCGCGCCGGCGGAGTATCAGATCTCTCAACGGGCCGATTTCTTCGAATGTCTGGTCGATCTCAATACGATGGTCAAGCGCCCGATCATCAATACCCGGGACGAACCGCACGCCGATCCGGCCAAGTATCGCCGCCTACACGTCATTGTCGGCGACGCCAACATGGCCGAACTCCCGACCTACCTGAAGGTCGGGACCACGGCGATCGTGCTGGATCTGATCGAAGGAGGGGCCGAGCTGCCGACGATGGAACTCGATGACCCGGTTCAGGCCGTCAAGCAAGTCTCGCGCGATCTGGACATGAAAGAACCCTTGAAACTGGCCGACGGCCGGGTGACCTCGGCGATCGGCATCCAACGGATCTATCTGAAGGCCGCGATGGACTTTTTCGCCTGTCATGAGCTGTCCCAGGTGACCAAGGACATCCTCGTGCGCTGGGAAGAAGTCCTGGATAAGCTGGAGCGCGATCCTATGCTGCTCGTCCGTGAACTGGACTGGGTGGCCAAACGGCAGATGATCCGTTCCTACATGGAGCGGAAGGGTTGCGGCTGGGATGACCCCCGCGTGCGTCTCATGGATCTCCAGTATCACGACATCCGCCGGGAGAAGGGTCTGTACTACACGCTCGAGCGCAGCAACATGATCGATCGGTTGGTGCCGGACAGCGAGATCGTCAAAGCGGAGTCGACCCCGCCGACCGGGACGAGAGCCTACTTCCGGGGCCGCTGCGTGACCAAGTATGCCAGGGCCGTCTACGGGGCGAGTTGGACGTCGGTCCTTTTCGACGTCGGCAACACGACCATCAAAAAGATCCCCTTGATGGATCCGTTGCGCGGCACGGAGTCTCTGACGTACGAATTGCTGGAAAGCTGCGGGTCGGCGGAGTCTCTCCTGGCCAAGTTGACCGCGTGATGATCCGGACGAAGCCGTTGCCACGGCCCCTGTCCGCCGATCCCGACAAGAGTGAGCGTCGTTCGTCGCGATGAACCTGCCGTTTTTCCCTGACCACGATAACTCCAGTTTCTTCGACCTGTTGATGAAACAGCGGCCGGAGTTCGCCTCCGGTATCTACGGCCGTAGTCGGGCGACAGAGCGGGCGCCCGAGTCATCGGGCGGCGGCCCCGCACTGCCCGTCCCTCAGGGCACGACGGTGCTGGCGCTCAAGTACCGGGAGGGCGTCGTCATGGCCGGGGATCGGCGGGCCACCGAGGGATTTCAGATCGCGGACCGCCGCATCGAAAAAGTCTTCCGGATCGACGAACACAGCGCCATGGCCATCGCGGGCGCCGCCGGTCCGTGCATCGAGATGGCCAAGCTGTTTCAGACCGAGCTGGAACATTACGAGAAGTTGGAGGGCGTCCCCCTCTCGTGCGAAGGCAAGGCCAACAAGCTGGGGCAGATGGTCAAGGCCAACCTGCCGATGGTGTTCCAGGGCCTCGTCGTGGTGCCGCTCTACGCCGGCTACGACTTCGCCAGGGAGGAGGGGCGGATCTTCAAGTACGACATTACCGGCGGGCGATATGAAGAATCCGACTATCACGCCGTCGGCTCGGGCGGCAAGGATGCGCGCAACACGATGCGGGAGCATTTTCGCAAGAACCTCTCCGAGGACGAAGCCATCAAGCTGGCGCTCCTGGCCCTGTACAACGCGGCGGATGAAGACGTGGGAACCGGCGGGCCGGATCTCATCCGGGGGATTTTCCCGACGGTCAAGACCGTCAGCGCCGCGGGCATCGCCGACGTGCCGGAGCAGAGGATTCGGGGCCTGTACGACGAGTTGATCGCAAATCGTGGAGTGTAGCCGTGCCGCTACCGTACTACGTCTCGCCCGAACAGATGATGCAGGACAAGGCGGAGTATGCCAAGAAGGGCATCGCCAAAGGCCGGTCGATCATCGCGATGGAATATGTCGATGGGGTGTTGCTGGCGGCCGACAATCCGAGCGCGTCGCTGCACAAGGTGTCCGAAGTCTACGACAGCATCGCCTTCGCCGGCGCCGGCAAATACAGCGAGTTCGAAAACCTGCGGAAGGCGGGCATTCGTCACGCGGACCTCAAGGGCTACATGTACAGCCGGGAGGACGTCACGGCCCGCTCCCTCGCCAACGGCTATTCGCAGAGCTTGGGAACGATCTTCAGCCAGGAGTTGAAGCCGTTGGAAGTGGAAATCCTCGTCGTGCAGGTCGGCGCGGCCGAGAGTCCGAACGAAATCTACCGCATCTCGTTCGACGGCAGCATCTTCGACGAACACAACTACGCCGTCATCGGAGGACGGGCGGAGGCGCTACAGAATTTCCTGAAAGAGCGGTTTCCCGCCCGGGTGCCGACGCTCAAGGCGGCCCTCTCCCTGTGTGTCGCGGCGCTCGAACACGGGGCCAACCAGAAGTTCATGCCGGAAGGGCTGGAAGTCGCCGTCTTGGACCGTACCCGCCAGGGCCGCAAATTCCGCCGCATCCCGTCGTCCGAAATCCGCCAACTGATCTCCGCCTGACGAGCCTTCCCCGGATGGCCCGATGAGCGCCTTCTGTTGAAGAAGGCCGACCGCCAGTGTATCCTGTGTGCGAGGGTTCCGACAGGGCGGCGGCCATGAGACAACGGATCTTCGGTCTCGAGAACGAATACGGGCTGATTTTCTCGCCGAACGGCCGGATCTATCTTCCGATGGAAAAGGTCCTCGGCTATATCTTCGAGGGCCTTATTCCCAACAGCTGGCCCTCCAACGCCTTTCTGGTGAACGGCGCCCGCTTCTACCAGGACACCGGCTGCCATCCCGAGTACTCCACCCCCGAATGCGACAACATCCTGGACCTGGTGGTGCACGACAAGGCAGGGGAACGGCTGCTGGAAGCCTGTCTCCCGGCGGCGGAGGAACGGCTGAGAGAGGAGGGCCTGTCCGGGGAAATCTACATTTTCAAAAACAACACCGACTCGCTCGGCAACACCTACGGTTGCCATGAAAATTACCTGATGCGGCGCGACGTCGATTTCTGGAAGGTCACCGAGCAGTTGATCCCGTTTTTCGTCACGCGCCAGATCTACTCGGGCGCCGGCAAGGTGCTCAAGGTGTCCGGCAAGCCCCAGTTCTTCATCTCCCAGCGCGCGCAGCATATCCATGAGAAGACCTCGTCATCGACGACCTCGTCTCGCAGCATCATCAACACGCGCGATGAACCGCATGCGGACGCCGAAAAGTATCGCCGGTTGCACATCATCGTCGGCGATTCCAACATGTCCGAATATACGACCTACCTGAAGGTGGGCACCGCGGCGCTGGTGCTGTCGATGGTGGAGGACGGCTATGCGGTGAGCGGCATGGAATTGGAAGACCCGGTCAAGGCGATCCGGGAAATCTCGCGCGATCCGACGCTCAAGAAAAAGGTCAAGCTGGACGACGGACGGCAGATGACCGCCGTGGAAATCCAGCGGGTCTATTGGGAGCGAGCGCACGATTACCTGAAGGAACAATCGCACGACGCGACCATGGACGACGTGTTGGCCCGCTGGGGCAACGTGCTGGATCGATTGGAAGAAGACCCGATGCAGTTGACCCGCGAGGTGGATTGGGTGAGCAAGAAGCTCCTCATTCAATCCTACGTGGACAAGAGGGGGTGCGGCTGGGACGATCCCCGCGTGTTTCTGATGGACCTGCAGTACCACGATGTGAAGCGCACGCGCGGGTTGTACTATCTGATGGAGTCGCGCGGCATGATCGAGCGGGTCGTGGACGAAGAGTCAGTCCAGCGGGCCATGTCCGTGCCGCCCCAGACGACCCGCGCCAAAGTGCGCGGGGACTTCATCCGCTTTGCGCGGGCCAAGAATCGGTCCTACACGGTGGACTGGACCTACCTGAAGCTGAACGGCTACTGGGAAGAAACGATCCTCTGCATGGACCCCTTCAGCGCGGTGAACCGCCGTGTGGAAGAACTGGTTTCGCAAGTCGCCGGATTGCGGTTCTATCGATGACTACCGATACGTCACGGCAACATGCGAAAGGCATGTCGCGGGCCGACCGCCTGGCCGTGACCTCTATTATCCTGCTGGCCAGCGTGTTTCCGGTGGAGTTGTTGCCGAACACGCCCGCGCCGCAGAAAGGATCGGACGGCCAGTACAGCGGTAAGCAGGGGCAAGTCATCGTCGTGAAGGTGCCTGCGGGAGAAGGAATCACCGACGTGGAAGGAACGTTCCTCGGGCGCCGCGTTCCCTTCTTCCTCGAACCGCGGCCGGGCGAGCCTCCCGGTTATGTGGGATTGCTGGGCATCGACATGCAGGATGAACCGGGGACGCATGAACTGGCGGTGGAGGTTCGATCCGGCGAGCAGGCGCGCCGATTAAGCTACAACGTCCTGGTCATCAAGGAAAAATTCTCGGTCGAGTATCTGAAGTTGCCCAAGGACAAGGTGGACCTGGATGAAAAGGCCTTGGCCCGCTGGAAGGCCGAGCAGGAGCAGATTCGAACCGCGTTGGCCCAGGATTCCCGGCTCCGGCTGTGGCAGGCCTCTTTCATTGAGCCGGTGCGGGGATCGAAGACCGGGGTGTTCGGCAGCGTGCGGGTGCTCAACGGGCAACCGCGCAGTCCGCACAACGGCGAAGACATCGGCGCGCCGCTGGGCACGGAGGTCGTGGCAAGCAATGACGGGGTCGTTCGCCTTACGGTCGATCATTTCTTTTCCGGCAAGGGCATCTTTCTCGATCATGGACTGGGGCTGTATTCCATGTACTTCCACCTCTCGGAAGTGCTCGTGCGTGACGGCGATCTGGTAAGAGCCGGCCAGGTGATCGGGAAGGTCGGCGCCACCGGCCGCGCGACCGGACCGCATCTCCATTGGGGCGTCAAGCTCAACGGCGCGCGGGTCAATCCCTACGCCCTCCTCGATCTCCCGTTCCCCCGCAACGGCGCCGCTCCCGAAGCGACACCCGCCTCCGTAGCCGTTCCGGCGAAAGAATAACCAAAAAGGCTGGCGGGTTCCGTGCTGCTCAGTGCTCCGGGGCAACCGTACTAAGCCTCCTATCTGCTCGCCTGCGGAACTTGTTCCATTCCGTCCACCCGTCGCAAATTTGAACGCAACGGGTCCCCGGCTCGAATGGAACTGCGAACAGTCCTCGGCGTCCGCTTGAGCGGACAGCATTTACTCGGCAAGTACGGAGCCGGGCACCCGTTGCATCGCGTAGAGCAACGGGTGAATCCGCACAATTCGCGACGCAGGCCCCACCAACCCTTTTGTGGAGTGCATGAAAATACTTTCCAGTCGATACCGAGTTGACACAACTACTTACAAAAAGTAGCCTGTCCCTGTTTCGCGGCCTCAGAAGCCGCTCGGCGGAAGCGCTCGCAACCCCTCCCTCTCGATTTCACGAACGAGATAACGTATGCTCCGATGGTTGGAAAAGAACTCATTCTACTCAAGAGTCGGCAATTGTACGGCAACAAGCTGCCGGTCGCTTCAACTTCAGAGGGAGGCCCATGGTCGATGACGAGTTAACAAGAGAAGCGTTGATCGAGGAACTGACTCGCTTGCGTGAACGTTGTCGCCAACTCGAACGAGCGGAAGCGGCGCATCGGCAAGCAGAGGAGGCGCTTCAGAGTAAAACCACACAACTGGAAGCGATCCATAGGACTATGCTGACCTTTCTCGGCAGTGGAAACTGGCGAGAGGCGAGCGCCTGCCTCCTGCGCGTGGTGTTGGAACAGACCGCCAGTGAGTACGGATTTATAGGGGTCGTTGTGGAGGGTCCGGTGTTACGGATCCTTGCCCACGAAGGGATCGTCTGGGATCAGACCGTCAACAGGGAATTCTATGAGACGGCTCTGCGCGCGTATCAAGCGGTCGGGTATTTGGAATTCACCCGCTTTGATAATTTGTTTGGCTTGGCCATCACAAGCGGTCAGCCTGTGCTTGCCAATGATCCGGCTGCCGATCCTCGGGCCGGCGGGCTTCCGCCCGGTCATCCGCCTCTCCGTCATTTCCTGGGCGTGCCCACGTTGCGAGGCTCGGAAGTCGTGGGGCTGATCGGAGTCGCCAACCGGCCCGGTGGATATACGGGGACGGAGTTGTCCCAGCTTGAGCTCCTGACTCAGGCCGTCGGGGCCCTTTATGATAGTTACCGCCGCCACCAGCGTGAAAGCGCATTGGAAGCACAGCTTCGCCACATGCAGAAAATGGAAGGCATCGGTCAATTGGCAGGCGGCATCGCCCATGACTTTAATAATCTTCTCACGGTCATCAACGGATACGCTGATGATTTGGAAATAGAGTTCGATCCGGACGATCCCCGTCTGGCGAAAATCGTCCAGATTCGACGCGCGGGGGAGCGGGCTACAGCTTTGACTCGTCGTCTTCTCACCTTCAGTAGGCGACAGACCATTCAACCCGTCGTCATCGATTTGAACACGGTTGTCACAGAGATGGCCGAGATGCTCAGGCGGGTGATAGGGGAACACATCGAATTGCGACTGGACCTCACTCCGGATCTTCAGCAGGTGCAAATGGACCCCGCTCAATTGCATCAACTTATTATGAACCTCGTTCTTAATGCGCAGGACGCTATGCCGCAGGGCGGCGTACTCACCATTGCGACCGCCAATGTCCTCATGGATGCGGCGTTCGCTCAAAGTCACCCCGGGAGTCAGGTCGGCCCGCATGTCATGCTGTCGATACAAGACACCGGAATGGGAATGGATTCCGAGACCCAAGTCCGTCTCTTCGAGCCCTTTTTCACCACCAAACGACCCGGAAAGGGCACTGGATTGGGTCTTTCGACAGTGTACGGGATCGTGAAACAGAACAAGGGCTACGTGGCGGTGGAGACCGCGCTCGGTCAAGGGACGACCTTCAAGATCTATTTTCCACAATCGAGCAAGACGGCACAGGAAACGCCTGCAAGAGACCAACTGGCTGCCGTTCCAGACCGAGGCACGGAAACCGTCCTCCTCGTGGAAGACGAAGCGACGATCAGAGCGATTGCGCGTGAGTCTCTGGAACGCCATGGTTATCGCGTGCTTGAAGCCGCCAACGGCCTTGAGGCGTTGCAGATCCTCGACACCTATCGAGGCCCGCTCCATCTGCTGCTCAGCGACGTGATCATGCCCGGGATGCACGGTCCGGAGCTGGGCCGGCACGTCAAGTCGCTTCGACCAGAGATCAGGGTGCTTTATATGTCGGGCTACCCGGATGATGTGCTGGGGCCTCGAGGGGTGATCTCGTCGGACGTGAACTTTCTTCAGAAACCCTTTACGTCCAGAACCTTGGCGGGCAAGGTCCGAGAAGTGTTGGCTCGCATGTAAGCGTCAACTCACGCTCACCACCATGT
Organism: Nitrospirota bacterium; assembly: GCA_040755395.1. Classification (NCBI taxonomy): domain Bacteria; kingdom Pseudomonadati; phylum Nitrospirota; species Nitrospirota bacterium. The sequence continues at coordinate 48,438 of JBFMAX010000010.1, read as the reverse complement.
CCACGTACAAAGCGCCTCGACAAACATGGGGCATTCCAGGCATGTTTTTTACTAAACGAGCGAGGCGCCGTCCTCGCTACGACAACAGCGTCATCATCGCGGAAGCCCCTTCCCGACCGTCTTGGTGTCCTTTCCCATCCTTTCCCGCCGACTCCGAGTTGATACAACTGCTCGCGAAAAGTAGCCTGTCCCTGTTTCTATGTCTGCGGGATTCGCAGTCTATCCCGGTGGGCGAAGCAGGATGAAATCTTGAAGAAGCGTTTGATTGTTCAGTAGACTTGCCTTCCAGTGGAGCGCTGAGGTTCCCATGCTATGCTGCGCGGGTAGCCTGCAGCAGACTTAATAGTTCGGCTGATGAGCGATAAATTTGGCGTAGGATATGGGCTTCGGGAGGGCCCGACCTTGAGGGCCGTTCGGGGCGTTGCGCTGGTCGTCATACCGCTAGTAGTCGCCGTCGCCTCCGTAACTGGCACGTGCACTGACCGTAGCGTCGCTCCCCTGCCGGAGGTCGATCGGATGCGGCTGGACGTGGGCTGGATCACCGCCACGAGCACCCCGGAGGAGGTCGAAGGGCGCCTCGGGCAGCCGCCATTTACCGCCGAGAGTCGAGTCTCGGTGGACTGGTGGTATCCGATCCGTGCAGGGGCTCATGGTCTGGATATCCCCGCGGTGATGCTGAAGGTCTGGCTCGACGATACCGCGCGGCTCGATGACTGGAGTTTCGTCCACCCAGTCACCGGCACCCGGCTGCCAGTCCGCGAAACGCTGGCGCAGGCCGATGCCTGGTTCGCCCGGGGTTGCAATCCACCGCGCCGAATCGAGCTTGACGCGGTGCTCCGGAAGGGCACGCCGGAGCGGGAGGTAGTCGCTGGGCTCCGCTGGTTCCCGGAACGCTTGATGACCACCTTTATCGAGAAGGTCCTCGTTCGGCGCGAGCGAGACGGCAACCGGGAGACGCTCGTGTTCTACGCCGATCGGCCTAGCCCGCTGTATGTGCCGCCCTTCTATTATCAGGTGAGCTTTGGTCTGGTGGGGGAGCGCAGAACGTTCACGACGATCCAGGGCTGGGGCGGGTGCAAGTGACGACGCGCCGAACCTCGGCGTGCAGCGGTCGCGTCCCGCGCGCGGAGGTCTGCCCCCTTTTGTTCCCCCAGGCCAGCTTCCCAGGCGTGCGCTGGCGCTGGTCCGAGAGCGGCATGAGCTTCGCAAAAGTGAACTGCTGGAAAACTGGGAGCTTGCTCGGCAGCACCACCCCTTGAAGAGGATTCCGCCGCTGGAGTAGGAGAAAGCCATGGACTACCACGTCATAGAAGCTCGGTACGTATCAGGCTATGTCGTCAAGTTGAAATTTCGTGATGGAACCGAGGGGGAAATCGATTTAGGACCCGAACTCACAGGACCAGTGTTTGAGCCGCTCAGGGATCTCGAACAGTTCAAACGGTTTCGTGTGGATCCCGAGTTTCACACCCTGGTCTGGCCGAACGGAGCGGACTTTGCCCACGAGTTCCTGCACGACACTGTCCGTGTGACTGCCTAACCTAACGCTGCAGCCGACGCGCAAAGACAGGGCACGGCTGAGCTTCAGTGTTAGGCTGGTTCATGACTGAGCCACTCTTCATCTCCGACGCAGATGCCTCTGATCCGGCTTACGTCAATATTCGTGTCGGCGAATCTGAACCTGCCATGGCTGCCCGGGAGCTGACTGAGGGCCTCTGGCGAACGTATCGACCCTATGCTGACCGGCACTTCCGTACGGAGATCCAGAGCGCTTTCGACGAGCGCTTCTGGGAGATGTACCTCACGTGCGCCTTACTCGATCTTGGCCTCCCGGTGTCCTGCCCGAAACCGGGGCCGGACGTCCTTCTGTCCCTAGGAGAAACAACGATCTGGGTCGAAGCCATTTGCCCCACACAGGGCTCTGATGAGAATCCTGACCGCGTACCTGATTACAACTTTGGTGCCCCGGTGGCAACACGTGTTCCGGACGACGAGGTCATCATGCGACTACGGCACGCGATCGAGACGAAGGTTAGAGCCTTCGATAAGTACACCGCCCAGGGGATCGTTTCGAACGACTCCGCATGGATTGTCGCGGTAAACGGTTGTCAGATACCGCACGCACGGTTAGAGAGAGGTTCCGCGAATCATACGGGCTGTTCTTCCTATCGGCGACATGCAAGTCACCTTCCATCGTGACCCTAGCGTCCCCACGGAAACGAGCTATCAGTATCGCCGCGCGGTGGAGCGAAAGAAAGGCGCCGAAATCGAAACGGACGTATTCTTTCAGGACCGTTATCGGCGCCTAAGTGCGGTTCTCTATTCGCATGTAGATGCGGGTAATCCGGCGCGTCGGTTGGGCGACGACTTCATCCTGATTCACAATCCAAGAGCGCTTGTGCCTGTGCCAGACATGACCATCCGCCGTGGCAGAGAGTACTGGGTACGCGAGAGCGGAGATGTCTTCTCTTTGGACTCTATTGTTCATGAGTAGACGACAGCCCAACAACCGCATCGAATTCGCGCCACTAGGTGGCGCCGAACCTCGCTACTGCTCGGCCGTTCATGCGGAGCGTTAGGCTCCACAGAGGAGGAATGTCATGCAGAATCATCCCGTGGCCTTTTGAGCGTCATTTTCACGCTGCTGACCGTCCCTGTGGGCTTCATACTCACCCCTTGTTCGAATAGGAGGCTCGCGATGCCGATCACGGAAGACCAGGTGAAGAACGCGATCGCGACATGGCTCAAGCACGGCGATTTCGATGTCGCGCCGCCGCGCCTAGGCATGCGAAGGGGCTTTGATGTTGAAGCCCTTAACTCGAAACCAGGTAAGCGCCTCGTCGTGGAGTGCAAGGGTGAGACTGAGGCAGCCAACCAATGGGATCGCGCCTGGCGCAATGTCTCGTACGCGCTGTTCAACGCGATCAAGCAGACAGAGAATCCCCAAAACCGCGACGACGTCGCGGTCGCTTTGCCCGACACTCGCAACTACCGTGAGCGCATGGATGGGCTTCAGGCCTTCTGCGCCCGGCAGAAGATCGCGGTCTATTGGGTCTCGGAGGGAGGCGGCGTTCAGCCGTGGTGAATCACGCCATGCCCAATTGTAGTTATGCCTACAAAGCGTGAAGGCTACGACAGCCGATAAAAGACTCCCGCCCCTTTTCAGCATGGCCAAGCTCGGCAGGTGAGCGCAACGGATGAGCAGTGGAAAAATGGCTGTCTCTGATTATTTTTCGCGGAGGGGACGGGGCACGAGTTTCTGCTCAATCGGGTCGACAGTGAATCCAAGGATTTCCAAGGTGGTGGCTCCCAGTAAGATGGGTTCGCCACGATCGCCATAAGCCACCGGTACAATTCCCGCTCGTCCATCAAGACTGACCCAGGCTTGGCCGACCTGGCGCGTGACCGTTCGATTCTCGGACGTGACAGCGGGAACGGAGAACTGGGGTGCAATGCGAAGCTCCTGCAACAGCTCGCCGGGAAGTTTAGTCAGGGTGGCGCCGGTGTCCACGATCAACTCAAGCTCGCGCCAGCGAGTTTGATCCGCAGGATTCGCGACACGGATATGTACGGAGAACACTCCCATTGCGCCCTCGGTCGCCCAGCCTATCACCGCGGCGGATGTCTCGCAAGGGCTTACAACTGGCAAACGAGGAAGGGCAACGGATGCAGAACGGCGAGCACGTTTCGAAGCTCCATTCGAGCGAAGATCAGAACGGAACGAGTTGCGCAGCCAAGTGGAGCAGAGGCTTACGGCGGACCAACACGGCCGGGTACCCATTGTCCAGTCGGGCTTCGTGCAATGGGTGTGAGTGGAAGCGATCAGCCCGGCCATCTTTCTTCGCTCATCAGCCGAGATAGACTCTTACGACAGATCTTCACACATTCGTCTCGATGCTCGACGGGGCTTTATTGAGGACAGTCCCCGCGGCTTGGGAGAGAGCCGCATCGTGCTCATGGGAGGGGGTGTAAATGCGGAATTGCACGAGGCGGGTGGGCAGGAGGTCCAGAAACTCCTCCAGCGGTTCGGTGGACACCAAGCGTGTGCCCGGATCGTATACGTAGAGCGGGATGCCGCGCGTGTCTTTCGGGTCGGGTCGCGGGTCCAACGGCGCCATATCGACCCGGAACGGGATTTTCTGCAGCTTGGCCGGCAGTTCCTTCTGGATGACCCGCTCGAAGTGCTCGCGACTCGGGAAATCCATGCCGCGCTCCTGCCCCTTCTCTTTCAACACCGTGCTGTACGCCATCTTCCACTTGACGTCGCGTTCGAGGATCCGTCCCCATTCTTCGCCGAGTCGCCGGCGTGGCGCCTGCCGGGATTTCCTCCACTCACGCACCTCTTCCAGCAAGGACCAATCGGTCAGAGTCAGGTAGTCCTCCATCCGTTTGCGCGGATCGCCGGGGAAGATCAGCCGCATCGTCTCGCCGAAGATGTCGCGCAGGTGGATGTCGATCGCTCTGGTGGTCCGGTGGTAGTACACGTTAGAATAGAGGTACATCCGCGTGTTCAGGAACATCTGGAGGGCCGGTAGGCCGGTCTTGTGGATGGTGAAGCCTTTCTCGGTGACGATCGTGTAGTGGATGAGCCGGCTGAGATCGACCGGCCCGACCGCCACGCCGCACATGTAGGAGTCGCGGAGGACATAGTCCAGATTGTCCGCAGTGTAGCTGCCGGAGATGACCGGCTGGAGGAAGGTCAGCCAGCGCGGCATCCGGGAGAAATCTTTGCCTTTGTCCTTCAGAATCAGGTGGGCGATCTGATCGGGGTTCAGTTCCTCGCCTTTGGCGAACGGGCCGGACGGACTGCGGCGAATCTTGCGGATGATCGGGCCCAGATAGTCCCGGATGATGATCTGCCCCAGTTTCTCGTGGGTCAGGTGGAAGGCCTTCAGGAAGTTGTCGTCGAAGAAATGGCAGAACGGCCCGTGGCCGATGTCGTGGACCAGGGCCGTGATGCGGAGCAGTTCTTCGACATAGTTGGCCGACGGCGCATCTTTGGCGACCTCGCGCAGGAACGGGTAGAGGTGTTTCGCGAACCGGCCGGCGACGTGCATGGTGCCCAGCGAGTGGACGAACCGGCTGTGCTCGGCCGACGGATAGACCCAACGCGCGCTTTGCAGTTGATAGATGTACCGGAGTCGCTGGACCCAGGGGGAATCGATCAGGTCCTTCTCCGTTCGTTCCGCCGGATCCGGGGTCGAGTAGGGGACTGTGAAGGAGATGTACTCGTGAATCGGGTCGGCGATCAGCGCCGATCCATCATAGGGAAACTTGGCGGGATAGCGACCGGCGGACTTCATGGCGAGGGTCCGGGCTCATCTTAGCCGACCTGGGGACTGCGGGGCAACGGTTCCTCTCGCCGCGGTGCGCGGGCGCGGCGATGTTTCGAAATGACATAGTAGGCGATCGGGTAGCCGATCGCGGCTCCCAGCACGCTCAACACGGTCCCTCCGAGAAAGAACGGGACGGCGTACGGCATGACCTGCCGATAGATCGACATGAAGCTGAGATCGTTCCAATTGAAGGACGGGCCATCCGGCAGGCCGAGCAGGACGGCACCTGTCCAGTAGGTCGCGCCCAAAATCGGCACCAGCGTCCACGGGTTGTTGATGCCGGCGCCGACAAAGAGCGCCAGGAAGTTCAGCCGGAACGCCCAGGTGCAGAACAACACCATGACGGTGTGAAGCCCGTAGGTCGGCGAGAAGGCGATGAAGACCCCGATGGCGAAGGCCAGAGCCGTCCGGTGGGGCGGTTCGTGCAGGTGAAGAACTTGATTGAGGGCCGACCGGATGCGCGAAAGTTGCCCGTTGATCATGGAATGGGCTCAGCGACGAAAATGTTCGTAACTCGTGACGGTCAGCGGTTGCCGGGAACCATCATCCCGCTTGACTCGAATCCCGGATCGGCGGGCGGTGATCAAGCCGATACAGGACACTCGAAAACGCGCGCGATGCGCCAGAGCTTCCACCTTGCGGCGGTTGGCCGGCGGCACGGTGAAAAGTAACTCATAGTCTTCCCCGCCGCTCAGGGCCACGTCCACCGGGTTCAGGCGACGGGCGTCGGCATATGACCGGCATGCGCTCGACACAGGAATGGCGCGGAGATCGAGTTCCGCGCCGACGCGGCTTTCCTCGCACAAGTGAGCGAGGTCGCCGGACAAACCGTCCGAGAGGTCGATCGCCGCGGAAGCCAGCCGCCGCTCGGCAAGCAGCCGGCCTTCCCGAACGCGGGCTGAAGGACGGAGGTGACGGCGGATCAGGAACCGCCGAACATGATCGGCCGCTTTGTCGAGGAGCGAAGCCGGCGCGCGGTCGCCGGTCTGCAACAGGGCCAGGCCGGCCTGCGAGTCGCCGAGCGTCCCCGTGACGTAAATCAAGTCGCCCACCCGCGCCCCGGCTCGCGTGAGCACGCGGTCGGGGCGCACGGAGCCGGTCAACGTGATGTTGATGAAGAGTCCGTCCCGCGACGCGGAGGTATCGCCGCCGACGAGTTGCACGCCGTATCCGCGGCAGGCCCGCATGAATCCCCGGTACAGCCGGTCGATCTCAGCGGCCGTCCGCTTGGGAGGAATAGCGAGCGACACGAGGAGATGCCGGGGAACGCCGCCCATGGCCGCGATGTCGCTCAGATTGGCGACAGCCGCCCGGTATCCGACATCTTCGAGCGTGGTCGTCGCCAGGTCGAAATGGACGCCTTCGGCGAGCAGATCGGTGGTCAGGAGGAGCCGGGATCCCGCCGGCATCCTGATGATCGCCGCGTCTTCGCCGATGCCGCGCACGACGGAGGGGCCGGTCCGGCCGAAGCGCCGGCGCAGAGAGCGGATCAGCGCGAACTCACTGAGGAGCGGAGCCTGTTGGCTCGACGGGCCGGGCGGCATGTGGGTTAAGGCGAGGCCGGCGGCACGGATACGCGGGCTCGTGAAGCGGGCCGGACGGCTCGGGCCGCCCGCGGCGTCTTGGCGCGGTCGGATTTCTCCCGGCCGGCTCGCCGCTGGACGGGCTTGGCGTTCGCGGCCGGCTTACCGGAGTGGTCCCGCCGCAACGCCGCCTTGATCACGTCATCCATCGTGTCCGCAAAGATGAACTGAATGCCTTTCAGCAAGTGCTTGGGGATCTCTTCCAGGTCCTTCTTGTTGCGCTTGGGCAGGATGACCGCGGAAAGCTTGGCCCGCTTGGCGGCCAGGATCTTCTCCTTGAGCCCGCCGATCGGCAGCACGCGTCCGCGCAACGTGATCTCACCGGTCATGGCGATGTCACGGCGGGCGGGAATGTTCGCGAGGGCGGAGGCGATCGCGGTGGCCATGGTGATGCCGGCGGACGGCCCGTCTTTGGGGATGGCGCCGGCCGGCACATGGATGTGGAGATCGTTCTTCGAGAACATGTCCGGGTTGATGCCCAGCGATTTCTCGCGCGAGCGGACGTAGCTGAGCGCGGCCTGAGCCGACTCCTTCATCACGTCGCCGAGATGGCCGGTCAACGTGAGCTGTCCCTTCCCTTTCATCACCGTCGCCTCGATGTAGAGCACGTCGCCGCCGGATTCGGTCCAAGCCAGCCCCGTCGCCACCCCGATTTCATCCTTGTCCAACTCAGACTCGGGCAGGAATTTCGGGACGCCGAGATACTTGTGGAGGTTGGCCGGTGTGATCGTGTAACATTGACCCTTCCCCTCGGCGACCTTTTTCGCCACCTTCCGCATGACGTTGGCGACTTCCCGTTCCAAGTTCCGGACGCCGGCTTCCCTGGTGTAGTGGGAGATGATCTGGCGGATGGCCGGCTCGGCGATCCGGATGTGCTTCTCCGTGATGCCGTGCTCGGAGAGTTGCCGGGGGATCAGGTACTTCTGCGTGATGCCCAACTTCTCCTCTTCGGTGTAGCCGGGAATCTCGATGATCTCCATCCGGTCCCGCAGCGCCGGCAGGATGGGATCCATCAAGTTCGCGGTCGTAATAAACATCACCTCGCTCAAGTCGAACGGCACGCCCAGGTAGTGGTCCGTGAAGGCATGGTTCTGCTCCGGATCCAGCACTTCGAGCAGGGCCGCGGAGGGATCGCCGCGGAAATCCATCCCGACTTTGTCGACCTCGTCCATCATGAAGACGGGATTGTTCGTGCCCGCCTGTTTGATGCCCTGGATGATCCGGCCCGGCAGAGCGCCGACGTACGTCCGGCGATGCCCGCGGATTTCCGCCTCGTCCCGCACGCCGCCCAGGCTCACCCGCACGAACTCGCGGCCCAACGCCCGCGCGATGGACTTACCGAGCGACGTCTTGCCGACGCCGGGAGGCCCGACGAAGCAAAGAATCGGGCCCTTCATCTTGTCTTTCAGTTTGCGGACGGCCAGGTATTCGAGGATGCGCTCCTTGACCTTCTCGAGATCGTAGTGGTCCTCGTTGAGGACTTTGGCCGCCGCCTTGATGTCGAGGTTGTCCTTGGATTTTTTGCTCCACGGCAACTCGACCATCCATTCCAGGTACGTCCGCACCGTCGCCGATTCCGCCGTGTCCGGATGCATCTTTTCGAGCCGCTTCAACTGCTTCTCGCACTCCTTCAACACCTTCTCCGGCATCTTGGCGTCTTTGATGCGCTTGCGGAACTCCGCGATCTCCTCGGCCCGCTCGTCCAGCTCGCCCAGTTCTTTCTGAATCGCCTTGAGCTGCTCGCGCAGGAAATACTCGCGCTGGGTCTTGTCCATTTCGCCCTTGGCCTGGGCCTGGATCTTCTGCTGCATGGACAGGACCTCGATCTCCTGGCCGAGGATGTCGCTGACTTGCCGCAGCCGTTGGATCGGGTCCGTGATCTCCAGGACGCGCTGGGTGATGTCCACCTTGAGGCCGAGGTTGGAGACCACCATGTCCGCCAAGCGGCCCGGGTCCTCGAGGTTCTCGATGACGACCATGACGTCGGGAATGAGCACCTTGCCCAGGCTCACGATTCGCTCGATCTGCTCCTTGACCGTGCGCATGACCGCTTCGGTTTCGAGCGAGGGCATCGGCGGCTTGGCTTCGGCGACTTTGGAGATGCGGACGGAATAGTAGGGCTCCGTTTGGATGTATTCTTCGACCTTTCCCTTGGCGAGGCCCTGCACCAGGATCTTGATGCGTTCGTCGGGCAGCTTCAGCATCCGCATGATGATGCCGACGGTGCCGACGCTGTGGATGTCGTCCGGTTTGGGATTTTCCACGTCGAGGGCTTTTTGCGTGGCGAGGAAAATCATGCGATTGCCGGCCAGCGCGGCTTCGATGGCCTTGATGGACATCTCGCGGCCGACGAACAGCGGCAACACCATATAAGGGAAGACGACGATGTCCCGGACCGGCAGCAGCGGCAACTGGTCGGGGATGTCGATGTTCTGGGGATTCTGAAGGTCTTGTTCGGTCGGTTCGTTCATCGGGCGAAGTCCTTGAGGTCGAGTCGTTGTCCGGTCCGATGCATCATACCATGCGCGCCGGGCCGGACGCGCGGGAGATCGCCGCGGTTCCGGAACCGACGCCGGGCCGTCTTGCGCAAAATCCGGCGAGGTCGCGGCTCACGCACGCGGCCCGCCGGCGTGGAGTCGCAACCGTTTGAGGTAGTCGGAAAACGGAGGTCCGAGTGACGGGTTCTTGAGCGCGAACTCGACGGTCGCAATGAGAAATCCCAATTTGTCTCCGGCGTCGTGGCGTTGCCCTTGCACCTCATGGGCGAACATGGGCGATTGCTTGGCCAATTGGCGCAGCGCGTCGGTGAGCTGGATCTCTCCGTTCTTGCCCGGCTGCGTTTTGCGCAGGATCGGGAAGATCTCGGGCGGCAGCACATAGCGCCCGATCACCGCGTAGAGGGACGGCGCGTCGGCCGGCGCGGGCTTCTCGACGAGGTCCTCGACGCGATGCAGTCCGGGCGCCAGACGCCGCGGCGCGATGATGCCGTAGCGGCTGACCTCGCTCCGGGGCACTTCCTGCACTCCCAAGACGGCGCCTTTCCGCTTCTTGTAGACATGGATGAGTTGAGCCAGCGCCGGCGTCGGAGCGTCGATGATCTCATCGCCCAGGATGACGGCGAAGGGCTCGTCGCCGATCAGATGTTGCGCGCACAGCACGGCGTGGCCCAAACCCAGCGCCTCCGACTGGCGGACGTAGCAGAAGTTCGCCAGGTTGGAAATGCGTCGGATCTGGCTGAGCACCTGAGCCTTGCCGCTCCCTTTCAGATTTTCTTCGAGTTCGAACGAGCGGTCGAAGTGGTCTTCGATCGCACGCTTGCCGCGTCCGGTGATCACGATGATGTCTTGAATGCCGGATGCGACCGCCTCCTCGACGACGTACTGGATCAGCGGTTTATCGACGAGCGGCAACATTTCCTTGGGCGAGGCTTTGGTGGCCGGAAGGAACCGCGTGCCGAGGCCGGCGGCGGGGATGACGGCTTTGCGGATCTCCGAACGGGACATGCGGCCGATAGTATGTGATGGGGTACGGGAAGTCAAGGCGAGCGCGCGAGGCCGCCCCTGCAGGAAACTTCTTTACATTGCGCACGTCGATCAATATAATTCACAAGTTTTTCAACGCCTTTGAGGTCTGGCGTCGATGGAGGGACGATTGAAGAGGAGTTTGCTCGCCGCCGCAAGCGTCTACGCGTCCGGCGCTCAACTCCGCGGAGCCGCTCGGCATGCGGCGGGCGTTGCGTGGATGCCGGAGCACCCGGATGATCGGGAAGGGCTCCGGTGATCGAAAGGAAACGACCTCAGTGGAGCGCAGCCGGTCCTCTGCTGCCGGTCTTCTGCCTCCTGGTCTTCGCGACGAACGGAGCGGCCCAGGAGGCGATCCCGCTGGTCAAATCCATCGAGGTGCGGGGCAACAAGCGGATCGAGGCGGCGGCGATCAGCGGTCGGATTACGCTGAAGGTCGACGACCCCTATACCCCGGAAGCGATCCGCAATCAGGTCAGAATCCTGTATGAGACCGGATTTTTCGAAGACGTTCAGGTGGAGACCGAATCGGTCCCGGGCGGGTTCTTGGTGGTCTTCGTGGTCCGGGAGAAACCCTTCATCACCGAGATCGTGTTCGACGGCAACGAGAATCTGAGCGAAGACAAGCTGAGAGAAAAAATCACCATCAAGAGCCAGTCGTTTCTGGATCAACAGCAGGCAAAAGAAAGCGCGGAGAAGATCAGGCAGACCTACCAAGAGGACGGCTATTATAAAGCCGAAGTGATTCCCGTCATTCAGACGCTGGATGAAGACCGCAAGCGCCTGACGTTCTTTATCAAAGAGGGGGAAAAGGCCCGCATCAAGACGGTCGTCTTCGACGGCATGAGGGCCGTGTCGAAAGACGAACTCTTCAAGGTCATGGCCACCCGTGAATGGGTTCCGTGGTACGGCCTGTTCACGCAATTCAAGCTCCCCTCGTTCTTGTCGGATGCCGGCATTCTCAAGCGCGAGGAACTCGCGAACGACATCGAGCGCATACGAGAGGTCTATCTGAACAAGGGCTATCTGAACGTCCAGATCGGGATGCCGACCGTCGAGTTGTCGGAGGACAAGAAGTGGTTTACGGTCACTTATGGGATCGTCGAAGGCGAGCCGTTTACGGTGAAAGAGGTCGGCTTCCGCGGCAACACCGTCTTCGAGGATCCGGAGTTGCGCGCGGGTCTGAAAATTACGCCCGGTGAGATTTTTCAGCGGGCGAAGATTCGGGACGAAATCACGCGGATCACGGACATGTACGGGGCGAAAGGGTACGCGTTCGCCGACGTGAGCCCGTCGGTGACGCCCGACAATCAAGAGAAGACCGCCACGATCCTGTTCCATATCAAGGAAGGGGAGATGATGCGGATCAGGCGGATCAACATCACCGGCAACGACAAGACACGCGACAACGTCATTCGGCGGGAATTGCGCCTGGACGAACAGGACGTCATCGACACCGTCTCGATCAAACGGAGCTTTCAGCGGTTGAACAATTTGAACTACTTCGAGACCGTCGAAATTCTGCCGACGCAGGTGGAACCGGACAAAGTCGACTTGGATGTCAAAGTGAAAGAGAAATCGACCGGCATGTTCAGTATCGGCGGCGGCTTCAGCACGTTGGACCGGTTCGTCCTGATCGCTGACATCACCGAGGGGAATCTCGGCGGCCGGGGATATACCGGCCGAATCCGCGGCCAGTTGGGACAGCTCCGCTCCATCGGCCTGATCAGCTTCCGGAATCCCTACATCCAGGATTCGCTGACCTCGCTCCAGTTGGATGTGTATTCAACCCAAACGCTGTTCGGCACGTTCTTCGAGGAGAAACGCGGGGTCTCCGCGACGTTCGGACGGTGGTTTTCCGAATACATCTCGGGGTATTTCACCCCCGTGGCGGAGATCATTCGCTACGACGATCCGAACACGTTTCAAAATACGTTGAACCCGTTCGGAGGAACCGCCAGCGCCGGGTCCATCTTCGGTTTCACGACGAATATCCCGCAGTTCATCAGGGACCAGTTTGGGACTCAGAGCACCACGGGATTTCGCTTCGGGCTTTCCCGCGACACGCGCGATTATTATTTGGATCCGCGCACCGGCTGGCGCCACAGCGTCGATGTGTCCCTCGGCACGCCCTACCTGGGTGGGACCAACAACTTTTACAAATTCGCCTTGGATACCCTGAAATACACGCCGCTGCCGTTCGACACGCGGATTTCGCTTCGGGCGCGGTTCGGAATCGTCGAAGGGCTCGGGGGAAAGCCCATTCCGTTGACGGAGCGATTCTTCGTCGGCGGCATCAACACCGTGAGAGGATTCTTTTTCGGCCGGGCCGGCCCGGTGACTCCGGACGGATTTCTGCTGGGCGCTTCAAAGGAGCTCATTTTCAACGTGGACTTCATTTTCCCGATTTCGTCGGAAGCCAAGCTGAACGGCGTCATCTTCTTCGATTACGGCAAGGGCTTCGGCGACCCAAACACCGGCGAGGACGAGCGGCTCTCGTTCAATCTGCGGCCGGCGGCAGGGATCGAAGCCCGATGGATTTCGCCGTTTGGTCCGCTGCGGGCCGCCTACGGGATCAACCTGGATCCGAAACCGTTCGAGCGAAAAGGCGTCTTCGAGTTCACCATCGGGTCACTCTTCTGATGCGTGTCCATAGGGAGGTGAGCGTGAACGTTGAAAGAGATCGGCGGGAAAGTCCGGCGGGGGACGGCAAGCCGGCGGTGCGGGCGAGCTGTCGCCGGGCCGCGGGACTTGCAGTCACGACGGTCGCGCTTGCGGCGCTCGTCGGGTGCGCGGCAGCGGGGACGCAGCCGGAAGGCCGCGTGGGCGTCATCGATCCGCAACGGATCCTGAACGAGACGTCCGCGGGCAAGAAAGCCAAGGAATCCCTGGAGACGTTCACGAAAAATCGGCAGGCGCTCATCGAATTGGACGAGAAAGAGCTCCGGCGGATGGAAGAGGATTTCGTCAAACAGGCCAGTGTCCTGAGCGCGGCGGCGAAGCGGGAACGCGAAGAGCAGTTTCGTCGTCGCATGGCCGAATATCAGCAAAAGGCCGCCGAGTTGAACCGGGAAGTGCAGGAGAAACAGAAGGATGTCCTGGACGGGTTCCGCGAGAAAATCGAGACGGTGACGGCCAAAGTCGCCAAGCAGTTGGGCTTGCAGGTGGTGATCGAAAAGGGGCGGGGCGGGCCGACGGTGTACAGCGACGCGTCCGTCGATATCTCGGACCGTGTCATCCAGGAGTTCAATAAAGAATTTCCGTAAGCTGTTCTGAACCGATAGGCCCGAGGCCCGAGGCTAGAGGTCGGAGTCTCTTCCCCCTCGCCCCGAGCCCCTTGCCTCTCGCTCTTCCACGATCAAGCTCCAGGATGAAACGGGGACATGGTGTGCGAGTAAGCGTGAACGGAATCGATGAGGGGCGGAGGATGAAGCCGGGACCTCTTCTGCCGGTAGTGGTCTGCATCGCGTTGCTGGAACATTGGTCGGGCTGTTCGTCGGCGGCGGAGTCGTTCAAAGTGGCGGTGATCGACCAGCAGGTCGTCATGGAAAAGTCCAAAACGGGGAAACGGGCCCTGGAAGAACTGCGGAGCTTTTCCGCAACCCGCCAGAAAATCGTCGACTCCGACGATCAAGAATTGAAGTCGATCGAACGATCCCTCCAGGACCCGAACAACACGCTCAGCGAGGCTGCCAGACGGGAAAAGCAGGAACTGCTGCGCGCGAAATTCGAGGCCTATCAGCGTCGCGTGCAGGAGTTCAATCGCGAGGTGCAGGAGAAGCAGCGCGAGATGGTGGCGGAATATTCGAAGAAGATCCAGAAGGCCGCGCTGGCCGTCGCGGAGCGGGAAGGGTACGCCGCCGTGCTGGATAAGGGCAACGAAGCCAACATCAAAATCGTCATCTATCATCAGCCGGGGCTCGATCTGACGGACAAAGTGGTCAAGGAGTTCGACCGGCAGAACCGGTAGCAACACCGGTTTGTTTGGTTCATGTAGTTCGTTTGGTTTATTGGGTCGGCCGGATCGAGATGCTTCCGCACCAAAGACACACGATAGACCAAATAAACCTTCTTGAACCGAGCTGAGGAGGCAGCGGAAATGGCAGCGATGGAGAACGTGGACATCCAAACCTTGCTCCCGCACCGGTATCCGTTTCTGCTGGTGGACCGGATTCGCGAGTTGGAATTGGACCGGCGGGTCGTCGGAATCAAGAACGTCACGATCAACGAACAGTTCTTTCAGGGGCATTTCCCGAACCGCCCGGTCATGCCCGGCGTGCTCATTCTCGAAGCGATGGCCCAAGTGGGCGGCGTGCTGGCTTTCAAATCCCTGGCGCAAACCGGGCGCCCGGTGGTCTATCTGACGGGGGTGGATCACGCCAAGTTCCGCAAGCCGGTCATTCCCGGCGATCAACTGCGATTCGAGGTCGAAGTGCTCAAGAAGCGGCCGCCGTTCTGGAAGATGCGGGCCAAGGCCTACGTGGAAGAGGACCTGGTCTGCGAGGCGGAATTGACCGCGATGGTGACGGAAGAGAAAACGGAGGACGTGAATCGTTAAACGTTAAACGTGAAGCGCAAGGTCTGCGCACCCAAGGCGGTTAACGAATAACGGTTAACGATTAACGGGAGGTACACGAGTGAACATTCATCCGACCGCAGTTGTGCATCCCAAGGCCGAGCTGGCCGAGGATGTCGTCGTGGGACCGTTTTGCGTCGTCGGCGAGCACGTCAAGATCGGGCGCGGCACGCGGCTGATGTCGCACGTGTGCGTGGAAGGGTGGACGGAGATCGGCGAGCGGTGCGAGCTGTTTCCGTTCGCCTCGATCGGCGGTCCCCCGCAACATCTGCAGTACAAGGGCGAGCCGACCCGCGTCGTCATCGGGAACGACAATATCCTGCGCGAATACGTCACGGTCAATCGCGCGACGGCCCAGGGCGGCGGCCTCACGTCGATCGGCCATCACAATTTCCTGATGGCCTACGTCCATGTCGCCCATGATTGCCATCTGGGCAGCCATCTGATCCTGGCGAACGCCGCCAGCCTGGCCGGCCACATCACCATCGGGGACCATGCCATCATCGGCGGCCTGTCCGGCATTCATCAATACGTGCGGATCGGCGCCTACGCGATGGTCGGCGGGTGTTCGGCGCTGGGCCAGGATCTGCCGCCGTTCATGCGGGCGGCCGGCGGCTACCGGGCGCGGATGTACGGCATCAACTACATCGGGCTCAAACGCCACGGGTTCTCCAGCGACCGGATCGCGACTCTCAAGCGTGCATACGACCTGCTGTTCCGCACCGGCCATCGCATGGCCGAAGCCGTCAAGCTGGCGCGCGAGCAGTTCAAGGACAGCAAGGATGTGATGGAGGTCGTCGCGTTCATGGAAGGTACCAAGCGCGGCATCTGCCGCTCGGTCGACGTCGAGCACGAGCACGAGGACGAATAGGGGCGGGGATCGTCCCGCCGTTGAACAGGACATCATGGGACACGGGGAACGCATCGGATTGATCGCCGGCAACGGCCGGTTTCCGATCATTTTCGCCGAGAACGCCAGGAAGCAGGGCTACGCCGTCTCGGCCGTGGCGCACGAGGGCGAGACGGACCCTGAACTGGCGAAGCATGTGGATCGGATCCATTGGATCAAGATCGGCCAGTTCAACAAGCTGATCAACGCGCTGAAGGGAGACGGCGTGCGGCAGGCCGTCATGCTGGGAGGCATCAGCAAGACGCACGTCTTCACCGCGGTGCGGCCGGATTTCCGCGCGTTGGCGCTGGCCACCCGGTTGGCGCGATGGAAGGACGACGACATCCTCCGAGGCATCGCGGCCGAGTTGGAGAGCGAAGGGATCACGATCCGGGAATCGACGTTCGGCCTGCAGGGCATCCTGGTCGAAGAAGGCTCGGTGACCAAACGGAAGCCCAGCACAAAGGAATGGGAGGACGTGCGCTACGGCTGGGAGGTGGCGCGGGAGATCGGCCGACTCGACATCGGCCAGTGCGTCGTCGTGAAGGACCGGGTGGTCGTAGCGGTCGAAGCGATCGAGGGGACCGACGGCGCCATCCGCCGTGGAGGCGAACTGGCCAAGGAGGGCGCGGTGGTGGTCAAGCGCTCGAAGCCGCAGCAGGATCTTCGCTTCGACCTGCCGGCGGTCGGCCCCAGGACGATCGAGGTCATGGAGTCGGTGAAAGCCGCGGTGCTCGCGCTGGAGGCGGGCAAGAGCGTGCTCCTGGACCGGGAGGACACGGTGCGCATGGCCGAGCAAGCGGGCATCGCGATCGTCGGGCTGTACGGAGACGTTCATCGTTAAACGTTATTCGTTAACCGGGATGACACTCCATAAAGACACACTAAGACACACTTCGCCTTCACGGTTAACGGTTGACGCTTCACGAGTAACGGGGTTTATGCGGAAGCTACGCACCGGCGTCATCGGAGTCGGCCATCTGGGCCAGCATCATGCCCGCCTGTATGCGAGCCTGGCCGGCTCGACGCTCGCGGGCGTCATGGATGTGAATCCGGAACGGGCCCGAGTGATCGCGGAGCGCTATGGCGTGCGGGCGTTCCTCGATCGTGAGCGGTTGCTCAAGGAAGTGGATGCGGTCAGCGTGGCCGTGCCGACGTCGGCGCATTACGCCGTGGTGAAGGCCTGTCTTGAAGCGGGCAAGCATGTGCTCGTCGAGAAACCGATCGCCGTCACGCCGGGCGAGGCCCGCGACCTCGTGGAGCTGGCGCGGAAGCACGGCTGTCTCCTGCAGGTCGGCCACATCGAGCGGTTCAATCCGGTCATGCAGGCCGTGCAATCCTCGATCGGCCGGCCGGGGTTCATCGAATGTCACCGGTTGAGCCCGTTCGGCGAACGGGGCACGGACGTCGACGTTGTTCTGGATCTGATGATCCATGATCTGGATTTGGTCCTTTCATTCGAACCTGGTCCGGTGGAAGAGATACGGGCCGCCGGCGTGCCGGTGCTTTCGCCCAACATCGATATCGCCAACGCCAGGATCGTGTTCGGCAGCGGCTGTGTGGCCAATTTGACGTCCAGCCGGGTGTCGATGAACCGGATGCGGCGTCTGCGGGTCTTTCAGCGCGACAGGTATGTCTCCGTCGATTTCTCCTCACGCCAGGGGATGATCTGCCGGCGGGTGACGAAGCCGGGTGAACGGCCGACGCTCGACATCCAGAACGTCCAGGGGAGCGATGAGGAACCGCTCAAACTACAGCTCGAGGCCTTTCTGCAGGCCGTTTCGACCGGGTCACGCCCCGTCGTGTCCGGCGAGGACGGGGCCGCCGCGCTGGAGCTGGCCCATAAGATTCTGGAGGCGATCGGCGAATTCATGCGGCGCCACGAGAACGCGTGAAGCGTGAAACGTTATTCGTTAACCGTGAAAGACGATCAGCATTCATTCCTCTTTTCTTCCCGTTTAACGTGTAACGATTAACGAATAACGGCTCTGTCATGCCGCGCATCCTCATCATTGCCGGCGAAGCCTCCGGCGATCTGCACGGGGCCAATCTGGCTCGGGCGCTGAAAGCGCTGGACCCCGGCCTGTCGATTCTGGGCATCGGCGGGGAGTCCATGCGGGCAGCCGGGGTGGAACTGGTGCCCGGCGTTCCGCATCTCGACATCATCGGTCTGATCGGTCCGTCGGCCGTCGCGGTCATGCTCCGGCGGATCCTGGCCGTCCGGCGCGTGCTTCGCACGGAATCCTTCGATCTCGTCGTGTTGATCGACAACCCGGGCCTGAATCTGCATTTCGCGCGCGTGGCCAAGGCGGCGGGGCTGCGGGTCCTGTACTACATCGCGCCGCAGATCTGGGCCTGGCGGCCCCGCCGAATCAAATGGATGCAGCGACGGGTGGACCATGTGGTGGTCATTCTGCCGTTCGAAGAGCCGCTGTATCACCGGGCCGGAGTCCGCTGTACCTTCGTCGGGCATCCCCTGCTGGATGCCGTGGCCCCCGCCCTGGATCAGGCGGAGCTCCGCAAACGGTTCGGCGTCGATCGGGCGGGAACGGTGATCGGGTTGCTGCCGGGAAGCCGGGAGGGAGAGGTCCGGTCGCTGTTGCCGGTCATGCTGGAGGCGGCCCGGCGTCTGGCGTCCGAGCGGCCCGGAGTCGAGTTTCTGCTGGCTCAGGCGTCCTCGATCCAGGATAATTTGATTCGGGAACTCTTAACCAACGCGGCGGTGACCGTACGGGTCCGGCGCGATCAGGCCAACGAGGTGATGGCGGCGTCGGATCTGTTGTTCGTCGCCTCCGGAACGGCGACGCTCCAGGCGGCGGTGATCGGCGCGCCGATGATCCTCCTGTACCGGGTTCCCCGGCTGACGTATTGGATCGCGCGCGCCCTGATCCAGGTCGATTGCATCGGACTGGTGAATCTCGTCGCGGGACGAAAGATCGTGCCGGAACTGATTCAACAGGATGCAACGCCTGAACGGCTGAACCGGGAAGCGGTCCGCCTGCTGACCGACATGACCGCGTATGATGAGATGAAGGCCGCGCTGCGCGCGGTCAGGCAGTCGCTGGGTGAGCCGGGGGCGTCGCGCCGCGCCGCCGAAGTGGTGCTGTCGGAGTGTCGCGTATGAAGCAGTTTCTCCGGCTGATCGGCTATCTCAAGCCCTACCGGGTCCGGCTCGCGGCGGCGTTCGTCTGCGCCGCGCTGGTGGCCGGACTTTCCGGCGCCTATGCCTGGCTGGTGCGGCCGGTCCTGGACGGCATCTTCATCAACAAGGACGAGACGTTGCTGATCGTCCTGCCGCTCGCCATTCTGGCCGTGGCCGTGCTGAAGGGCGTCTTCAGTTACGGGCAAAACTATCTCATGAATTACGTCGGCAATCAGGTGATCACGGATATCCGCCAGGCGCTCTTCGGGCAACTGCTGCGCCTGCCCGTCGGATTTCACGACGCCAATACGTCCGGCCGGCTCGTGTCGCGCGTCATCAACGACGTGAACCTGATGGCCAACGCGGTGGCGGGGGTGCTGAAGGATGTCTTCCAGCAAGGCCTGACCTTCGTCGCGATGCTGGGCGTGATCTTTTATCAGAACTGGGAACTCGCCGCCCTCTCGATCGTCGTCATCCCTCTCTCCGCCTACACGATGGTTCGCATGGGCCAGCGGCTGCGGAATCTGGCGACGAGGGGACAGGAGCGGATCGGCGACATGGCGTCATTGCTGCAGGAATCCTTGGCGGGTATCCGGATGGTGAAGGCGTTCGGGCGGGAGGAGACCGAAACGCTTCGCTTTAGAGCCAGCAATAAAGCGTTCTTGCAGACGACGATGAAGGCGATCCAGGTCTCATCCCTCGGATCCTCCCACATGGAGGTCATCGGCGTTATCGGAGTGGCCGGTATCGTGTGGTACGGAGGGTACTTGGTGATTCATGACGCCATGACGCCCGGGGCCTTCTTCTCGTTTCTCGCGGCGATGTTCATGGCCTATGCGCCGATCCGGCGGCTCTCCGGGGCGAACAACACCATCCAGCAGGCGCTGTCCGCGGCCGAACGCGTGTTCGAAGTGCTGGATCTGGACACCGAACAGGATCGGGACCGCGGACATGTCGAGCTGTCTCCCATCGCGCGCGCGTTGGAATTCAAAGGCGTCACCTTTCGCTACGAGCGGCACGGCTTGGACGCGCTGTCCGATATCGACCTTTCGATTCGGGCCGGCGAGACGGTCGCCTTTGTCGGCAGCAGCGGCAGCGGCAAAACCACGCTCGTGAGCTTGGTGCCTCGCTTTTACGAGCCGACCGAAGGTCGGATTCTGATCGACGGAGTGGACATCCGAGACTGCACGCTCCGATCGCTGCGGGCGCAGATCGGAATCGTGTCGCAGGACGTGGTGCTGTTCGACGAGTCCGTCGCCCAGAACATCGCCTACGGCCGGCCGGATGCGACGAAGGATGAGATCGTTCAGGCCGCCAAGCTGGCCTATGCCCACGAGTTCATCGAGCGGCTGCCCTCCGGCTACGAGACCCTGATCGGCGAACGCGGTGTCAAGCTGTCCGGTGGCGAACGCCAGCGATTGGCGATCGCGCGGGCGATTTTGCGCGATCCCGCGATCCTGATTCTGGACGAAGCCACGTCGGCGCTCGATACGGAGTCGGAACGCGTGGTCCAGATGGCGCTCTCCAACCTGATGAAGAACCGCACGACGCTGGTGATCGCCCACCGGCTCTCGACGATCCAAAATGCGGATCGGATCGTCGTGTTGGACCGGGGCCGGATCGTCGAGATCGGCCCGCACGAGACCCTGCTCCGCCAAAACGGGCTGTACAAACGGCTCCACGCGATGCAGTTCCAGAGTGAAGACGTGATTCGTTAAACGAAAAACATGAGAGACGGAAATCCAGGGCGCTTTTGCGATTAACGAATAACGGTTCACGATTCACGATGTTCAACTGGCTCAAGCTCGCGCTCTTCCCGCCGATCGGCGCCTGGCTGATCCGGACACTGGGTGTTCTCATCAGGATCAGGTATGAGGGAGCTGAGGTCGTCGAGAAGCTGCACCGAGAGGGCCGTCACGTCATCTTTGCGTTCTGGCACAACCGCCAGCTCATGATGCCCCTCGCGTACCGAGGTTCCGGCGTGTACGCCCTGGTCAGTCGGCATCGCGACGGCGAGCTCATCGCGCGGATTGTCGAGCGGTTCGGCGCACGCTTCGTGAGGGGATCCAGCACAAGGGGTGGGGCGGCGGCCTTGCGTGAATTGATCCGGGTGGGGCGCTCGGGCGCCGATCTCGCCGTCACGCCGGACGGGCCGAAAGGGCCGAGGTATGTGGCCAAGCTCGGCGTGGTACAACTGGCCAAGGCGACCGGCCTGCCGATCGTGCCGGTGGCCTTTAGCTGCTCAAAAAAAAAGTCTTCGCAAGCTGGGATCGCTTCGAACTCCCGCTTCCATTCGGGCGCGGGCTGTTTCGGTGGGGACAGCCCATCTGGGTGGCGGCTGATGCGACCGATTCCGACCTGGAAGTGAAGCGTGCCGAACTGGAAGCGGCGCTGAACCGGCTCACCGCGGAAGCGGATGAAGACGTACAGCGGAAGGCGTGATGCGTGAAACGTAATGCGTGAGGCGTGATAGGCACGAACTCGACGCGTCACGCGTCACGCATCACATCTGACAATGTGGTATCTCCTCTACAAGGTCCTCCTGATCCTCGCCTCTCCGGTGATCCTGCTCATTCTGCTGGCCAAGAAGCGATGCCGGAGAGGATTGCCGCAACGACTCGGTTGGTTTGGTTCATTTGGTGCAATGGGTTCTCAACCAGGCCAACCAAACAAACCAGTCATCTGGCTCCATGCCGTGTCGTTGGGCGAGGTGACGGCGGCTGTGCCCCTCGTCCGTGAGTTGGCTCGCCGCTATCCGGAACATCGGCTTCTTGTTTCCACCGTGACCGAGACGGGACGCGAAGCGGTGGAGCAGCGGTTGGCGGGCATCGCTGAGCATCGCTATGCCCCGCTCGACTTTCCCTGGGTGGTGTCGGCCTTCGTGAATCGCCTCGATCCTTGCCTCTACCTGTTTATCGAGACCGAGCTGTGGCCGAATCTGTTGCGGGCGCTCCGGCGGCGCGGCGTGCCGACGGTGCTCGTCAACGGCCGAGTGTCGTCCCGTTCATTCGAACGGCAACGGATAGGCTTGGTCCGCCCGTTGTATCGCCGCATGCTGGAGTCCGTCACCCTCTGTCTCATGCAGTCCGATCGGGACGCCGAACGCATCATCGCCCTGGGAGCCGATCCGGCCCGGGTGCGCCGTACCGGCAACATCAAGTTCGACCAACCCCTGCCGGAGGTGCCGGCGAACGGCTCCCTCTCCCGCGATGTCTTGCGCCTCGCCGAAGGCGAGGAACTTTTCGTGGCCGGGAGCACGCATCCCGGCGAGGAAGAACAGCTCATCGCCTGCTATCAGACGTTGCTTCGCCGGTTCCCTTCGCTCGTGCTTCTCTTGGCGCCGCGTCACATCGAACGGGCGCCGCAGGTGGAAACGATGATCCGGGGCAAGGGTCTGGAGGTCATCAGGCGAAGCCGGCTCGGCGCCGATCCGGCGAGCCCATTTAACACGACCACAGCCGGACCGCGCGTGATCCTGCTGGACACCCGCGGGGAACTGGCGACCGTCTATCGGTTCGCCACCCTGGCGTTTGTCGGCGGCACGTTGATCCATGTCGGAGGGCACAACCTCCTCGAGCCGGCGGTCTGGGGGAAGCCGGTGTGGTTCGGTCCTTACACGGATCATTGCCAGGAAGTGGCCGATCTGCTGATAGAGGCTGGCGGAGGACGGCAGGTGCGCGACGGGGAACAACTCGCCGCCGAGCTGGCCGCGCAGCTCGATGACCGAACGAGTCTGGTGCGTATGGGCGAAGCGGCGCAGCGCGCGGTCCTCGCGAACCGCGGGGCCCTTGACCGCAGCCTCGACCTGATAGGGACTCTTCTCGACGGGAATGAAGAACGTTCGAGGTTCGAGGTTCGAAGTTCAACAGAGAAGCAAGTCGGGGTTTCCCTGTGAGGGCCGAGATGCTGGGGATGAAGTTTCACCGAAGGTTCGATTTCAGGGGATGGAATCCATCGGCCGCCAATTCGACAACCTCGAACCTGGAACTTCGAACCTCGAACTTCCTGCTACAGACCTTGGCCCTGCCATACGGCGCAGTCTCCGCGATCCGCGCATCCCTCTATCGATACGGCTGGCTTCCCACACGCAAACTCCCGTGCCGGGTCATCAGCGTAGGCAACCTGACTGTCGGGGGAACCGGGAAGACGCCGGTCGTGATCTTCCTTGTCGAATGGTTGTTGGCACAGGGGCAGCGAGTAGGGGTGCTCAGCCGCGGCTACCGGCGAAGGAGCCGATCGTCGCAGGTGCTGGTGTCGGACGGCCGACATCTCTTGGCCGGCCCGGCGGAAGCCGGAGACGAACCTTACTTGATTGCGAAACGGTGCCCGACCGCGATTGTGGCGGTAGGCGCGGATCGATATGCGCTGGGTCGATGGGTGCTGGAGCAGTGCCCCATCGACTGCTTTGTGCTGGATGACGGGTTTCAACATCTGACTTTGCATCGGGACGTCAACCTCCTGCTGATCGATGCCACGGATGCCGAAGGGCTGCGGGCCGTGTTTCCGGCCGGCCGGCTGCGCGAACCGCTCACAGCCGCGGCCCGCGCCACCGCGCTGCTGCTGACGCGAGCGGATGAGGGCGCCGGTGCTGAAGAGGCCTTGCAGCGTATCAGCCGGGCCGGCGGGCCGGCCGAAAAGCCGATCCGGGTGTCGTTCAAACCCGACAAGCTGGTCAATGTGGCGACCGGCAAGCTGGAGGAACCGGGTCGCTTTGCCGGAACGTCCGCCGTCGCGTTCAGCGGCATTGCACACCCGGCCTCTTTTCACGCATTGCTGGAAAGGCTGGGTCTTAAGTTGGCCGAAACGGTCGTCTTTCCGGACCATCATGCCTACAGCCGGACCGATTTAGAAGACCTTCGCCGACGCGCCCGGCAGTCCGGCGTCGAGATGCTGATCACCACCGAGAAAGATGCAGGAAAAGTGGCGCCCCTGCTCAGGCGGGATGATCACTGCTGGGCGGTGCGGCTGCGGACCGAGATTGTCGATGGACAGGAACGGCTGGAGCGGCTCCTGTTAGGGGGAACGGGGTAGCGGGGTAACGGGAGGGGGACACGGGTCATGACAACGTATCCTGTCACGCGTCACGCCTCATGCGTCACGCCTCACGTCGCCGTCAGGCGAATTTTGGTCCGCGGTCCCAACTGGATCGGCGACGCCGTCATGTGCGAACCGGCGCTCCGTGCGGTTAGGAACCTGTTCCCCGAGGCGACGATCAGCCTGCTGGTCAAGCCGGCGATCGCGGAGCTGCTGAAGGGACATCCGGCCGTGAACCAAGTGCTGGTCTATGATGACCGCGGGCGCCATGCCGGCTTGTCAGGCAAATGGACGCTGGCTGGCGTCTTGCGCCGTCACCGGTTCGACCTGGCGATTCTGTTTCAGAACGCCTTCGAGGCTGCGCTGCTCAGCTTTCTGGCCGGGATTCCCCGTCGCTACGGCTACGCGACGGACGGCCGGGGATTTTTACTCTCGGATCCGATCACCCCCACGCCCCGGGCCAAGGTGAAGCACCAAGTCGAGTATTACTGGGACCTCCTCCGACCGTTGGGATGTTGGGGACAGCCGGACGCGCCGCGCGTATTTCTGTCGCGCGAAGAAGAGTCGGCGATGGCCGAGCGGTTGGCGGCCGGCGGCATCTTGCCGTCGGACTTTCTGATCGGTGTGAACCCCGGTTCGACGTACGGAGGCGCCAAACGGTGGCTGCCGGAGCGCTTCGCCGAGACGGTGAATCGGCTGATCGAGGAACAGGGTCCGGGGATCGGAAGACCGATGAAAGCGGCCATCGTCGGGGCAAAGGGAGAGGAAGCGTTGGGGCGGACGATCGCCGGCCTGATCCGCGCGACCACGGTCGTCCTGTCCGGCCGGACGACCGTGAGAGAACTGATGGCGGTGACGAAACGTTGCGGGCTCTTCCTGACCAATGACACGGGGCCGATGCACATCGCCGCGGCCTTCAACGTGCCCGTGGTGGCGATCTTCGGTCCCACTGACTGGCGGACGACGGCGCCCTTCGGAACCGGACATAGTCTCCTTCGACATCCGGTGGACTGCGCGCCCTGTCTGCTCCGCGAATGTCCGATCGACCACCGCTGCATGACGGGCGTGACGGCAGAGACGGTCTACAACGCAGCAGCGCAACAGTTGAAACGTTTATCCGGTTTATTTGGTTTATCTGGTTCGTCTGGAAGCCAAGGCAACCAAACAAACGTTCTTTCCGGCTTCACCGTCTTCCTCGACCGCGACGGAACGCTGAACAAGGACACCGGGTATCTCAAGTCGCCGGAAGAGGTCGAACTGCTGCCGGGCGTCGGATCCGCCTTGGCGCGTCTCAAGCGAGCCGGCGCCCGTCTGGTCATTGTTACCAATCAATCGGGGGTGGCGAGGGGAATCTTTACGTTGGCGGACTTGGACGGGGTTCACGCCAAGCTGCAAGCATTGCTCCGAGCCGAGGGGGTCGCAGTGGACGCCCTCTATTTCTGCCCCCACCATCCGGATGACGGGTGCGCCTGCCGGAAACCCAACACGGCGATGGTCGAACGGGCTGTGCGCGAGTTGGGGCTGGACCTTTCGCGCGCCTATGTGGTTGGAGACCAGCAACGGGACATCGAGTTGGCGCGGCGGGTCCGCGCGCGCAGCGTCCTGGTGACCAGCGGTCCGACCGGCCGGGAGGCCCTGAGTCAGCTTGAACGAGAAGGAATCTCACCTGATCACGTTGCGTCCTCGTTGGCAGAAGCGGCTGACTGGATTTTCGAAGATGCCAAGGCCCGTTATTCGTTAACCGTTAATCGTTAACCGTCTGACACAATTATATGCTCAATTCCTTCACAGTCGTCACGGTCCTTCGGGCCACCCTGCAGAATGAAAATCCCCCTCCCCAAGGCCTTCCCCCTTGAAGGAGGAGGGGCAAGGTGGGAGTGAAGCTGTTCGCTGCTTGCTGCGAGCTGTTGGCTATTTACAAGGAAGTTCACGATTCACGAGGGCACCCATTGCATTCTGCGGAGCAACGGGTCCCGTTCACGATGAACGTCATGCAAGAGTACCGTCGCATCCTGATCATCAAGCCGAGCTCGCTGGGTGATATCGTCCATGCGCTGCCGACGGTGGCCGCGCTGCGGGCCCGATACCCTCAGGCCCACATCGCCTGGCTGGTGAAGCGACAATGGGAGGGTATCGTGGAACGAGCGGAAGGGGTCGATCAGGTGTGGCCGGTGGAGGGCGGGCTTGCGGGTTGGCTCTCGCAGGTGTCGGCCCTGCGAGCGGCCGCGTTCGATCTGGTGGTGGATCTCCAAGGGCTCTTTCGGAGCGCGGCGATGGCTCGGCTGACCGGATGTT
This sequence comes from Nitrospirota bacterium, assembly GCA_040755395.1. Taxonomy (NCBI): domain Bacteria; kingdom Pseudomonadati; phylum Nitrospirota; species Nitrospirota bacterium. The sequence goes on along the minus strand of JBFMAX010000010.1, from coordinate 22,065 downwards.
CGACGAGGATCGGCTTCGCCAACGGACGCGAGGGCAGTCCCCTCTTCTACTCGATTCGTGTGCCGGTCCCGACGCCCGACATGCATGCGGTAGACCGCTATCTCCTGGCGGCGGCGGCACTGGGCGCGACGGTCCGACCGGTTCCGCCGGCTCGGTTTCGGATTCGACCTGAAGACAAGGAAGCGGTGAACCGGCTCCTGCGTCCGCACGGCTTCGTGCCCGGTGAGAGCTGGATTGCGATGAACGTCTCGGCCAGGTGGCCGACCAAGCGTTGGCCTCTGGATCGCTTCGCGGCCGTGGCCGATGAACTGCAGCGCGAAGGAGCCGGGCGAGTGGTGTTGATCGGCGGGCCGGACGAGCGGACCGATGCGGAATCGCTGAAAGCCCTGATGCAGACCGCTCCGGTCGATCTGACCGGGCAGACTGATCCGGGCCTCTTGCCGGCGCTGCTCGAGGCGGCCGCATTGCTGGTCACGAACGACTCCGGGCCCATGCACGTGGCGGCGGCTGTCGGCACGCCGGTCGTGGCGCTGTTCGGCCCGACCAGTCCTGTGCGGACGGGACCATACGGGACCGGACACGCCGTGTTGACGCAAGCGGTCCCCTGCAGTCCCTGTTTCAGTCGGGTTTGCCGCAATCGGGTTCATCTGGAGTGTCTCACCGGCATTGCTCCTCATCAGGTCCTGGCCGCTGTGCGCGAACGCGTACTGGTTAGGCCGGCACACTCAACGTCGTGAAGATCCTGGTTGCAGAATCCAGCACGGCCGTGGGTGGGCAGGAATCGGCGGTGCTGCTCCACGCGGAGGGCCTGCGGAAACGCGGGCACGATCTGCGGCTCATCCTGGAACCGGGCAGCCCGATCGCCGGGATGGCCGGCCGGAAGGGGCTGCCGGTCGAGCCGGTGACCATGAAGCGGTCACACTACCCGGCGGCGATGCTTGCGTTCCGGCGGCTCATCCTGCGGGAGCGTCCGGCGGTCCTGCAAGTGAACAGCTCGCGCGACAGTTGGATCGGCGGGCTGGCGGCCAGGCTGGTCCATCGCAGGCCGAAGGTCATCCGGATCCGCCACATTTCCACGCCGTTGAACAACAACTTCACGACACGCCTCTTGTACCGCCGCCTGATCGACATGGTGATCGTGACGGGCGGGGAGCGGACGCGGCGGGCGTTGATCGAGCGGGACGGGCTCGCCGCCGACCGGGTGGCGGCCTTTCCGATCGGGTTGGATGTGGAGTATTTCAGGCCGGCGCCGCCGGATCGCGATTTGCGACGCGAGTTGGGCCTGCCCGGCGGCCAAAAGCTCGTCGGGCTCATCTCCTACTTGCGCACCTACAAGGGCCATGACTATTTCATCGACGCGGCTGCCCGTGTCCTCCCGCGCCATTCAGACGCGACGTTTTTGATCGTGGGCGAAGGACCGGAGGAGCAGGCGATCCGGGCGCGCATCGAGTCTCGGGGGTTGACCGGCGCGGTGAAGATGTTGGGGTTCCGCGACGACCTTTTGAACGTCTTCCGGTCGCTCGACCTGTTCGTGATTCCGTCGGTCGAAGGGGATACGATTCCCCAGGTCTTGATGCAGGCCCTCGCGATGGGGCTGCCGGTCGTGTCCACGACGGTCGGCTCGATTCCCGACGTCGTGGTGGACGGGGAGACGGGTTTTGTCGTGCCTCCGCGCGATGCCCGCGCCTTGGCGGACCGCATCGAACTCCTGCTGAAGGACTCCGCGCTGCGCAAGCGGATGGGAAAACAGGGGCGGGCGCTGGTCGAGCGGACGTATTCACTGGATCGTATGTTGGACCAATTAGAACAGGTCTATCAAAAAGTGCTGCGCCGATGACCGGGCCCGCTCATCACCTGTTCGCTTCCCTTCGCCTGACGCTGCTGTTTTGGTGGTTGCTCTACGCTCGGAACGCACCATCATCCCTTCACAGTGCCCCAGACCCATCCGGAGGTGCGGGGGCTGTGGGAGGAACCGGATCAGTACGTGGCGGCGCTGCGCTATACGGATGTCGAGCTGGAACGCTTTTTCACGGGCTGCTGAAAGACAAGCTCTTGCGCAACACGGTAGTCTTCCTGCTCGGCGACCACGGGCGTCACGAGGCGGTCGGACGAACCGAGCTCGAAAAACAAGGCGGCCACTTTGCCGCGCCGCTCTTCATCTGGATGGAGGACTCGCTGCGAAGTCCGGATCGGTATCGCCCCAGAACGGTATCGTCCGTAGCCAGTCAAGTGGATCTCGCTCCGACGATCCTGGCGCTGAACGGCTTGACGCCGGCGGTCGCGCCGTTCCTCGGCAGAGACCTCAGTTGCGCCCTGGTGATCGACTGTCTCGCCGAGAACTTCGCGTTCCTCAGCAGCGTCTATGATGATATGATCGGCCTCGCCGACCGGGAAGGCATCCTGTTCTATTCGCTGCGGACCGAAGCGCTCATCTCAACCGATGTCGCCTTGAACAAATACGAGGCGCGCCGTGCAGCGGACGATCCCGCCATCGCGGCCAAATACCGGCGGCTCATGGGCCTGTACGAAAGCACGAACCGGCTGCTGGATCAGAACCGGATCTGGTCATGGAGCGAGTTGGGGGACAAGCTGTGACGACCGGAGGCGCCAAGGTCTCGGCGGTCATCATCGCCTATAACGACGAGCCGAATATGCGCGCCTGTTTGGAAAGCGTGCGGTGGGCGGATGAACTCGTCGTCGTCGATTCCCACAGCACCGACGCGACCGAAAAGATCAGCCGGGAGTTCACCGACAAGGTCTATCAGCATGAGTTCACGGGATTCGGGCGGCTGCGCAACGAGGCGGTCGCGCACGCCTCGCATGAGTGGGTGTTCAGCCTCGACACCGACGAACGCGCCACGCCGGAGATCCGGGACGAAATTCGGGCCTTGCTCGCCCGAGGCCCAGAGGCCGACGCCTACTTCGTGCCGCGCAAGAATTATTTTCTCGGCCGCTGGATCCGGCATGGCGGCTGGTACCCCGATTACCGCCAACCGCAGCTCTTCCGCAAGGACCGGTTGCGCTATCGGGAGGAGGCCGTCCACGAAAGTTTCGACCTGAACGGCCGCATCGGCTATCTCAAGGAGCACGTGCTCCAATACCCCTTCCGGGATATCGACCATTATCTGCTCAAGCAGGACCGCTACTCCGACTTGATGGCGCGCCGTATGGCCGAGCAGGGCCGGCGATTCCGTCCTCACCAGTTGGTGACCCATCCGGTGTTCACGTTCCTGAAAATGTATATCGGCCGAGCGGGAGTTCTGGACGGCATGCCGGGGCTCATTCTGTCCGGACTGTACGCCTACTACACCTTCATCAAGTACGCGAAGTTTTGGGAAATGAGCGGGAAGCGAGTAGCCGGTAGCGAATAGCTAAGAGGGGGATCCAATGCTTTATGCTACAAGCTGGTTGCTGCTTGCTGCAGGCTGACGATGAAGATCAGCGGCTTCACCATCTGTCGCAACGCGGTCAAGTTCGACTATCCGATCGTCGAAGTGATCCGATCCGCCTTGCCGATCGTGGATGAGTTCGTCGTGAACGTCGGCCAGTCGGACGACGGCACCCTGGACCTCATCCGTTCGATCGGCTCGGACAAGATCCGGATCGTGGAGTCGATTTGGGACGATTCGATGAAGAAGGACGGCCTGTTGTTTTCGCACGAGACCAACAAGGCGCTGTCCCGCTGTACCGGCGACTGGGCGCTCTACCTGCAGGCCGACGAAGTGTTGCATGAGCGGGACTACGACACGATCCGGCGTGCGCTTCGGGATCACCTCGCCGACCCGGTCGTGCTGGGGTTCACCTTTCGCTATCTCCACTTTTACGGAGACTATCGTTCGGTCAATCCGTGGTTCTATCATCGCGCGGTGCGCATCATCCGCAACGACGGCCGGGTCGAATCCTGCGGTGATGCGGTGGGATTCCAGCTCAAGGCGGACCGGGGGTATCTCCAGAGCGTGCACAAGGACCGGGTGCGGCCGTCCGGGGCGACGATCTACCATTACGGCTGGGTCAAACCGGCGAAGGTGCTGCTGGAGAAGTTCCGCTATCAGGTGGCCCGTCACCACGGGGAACAACCCGGTCCCGAACAGGCGCATATGCTCGCGCGAGCCGCCTATGAGTTCGAGGACTACGACATCATGAAAACCTTTTCCGGCAGCCACCCGGCGGTGATGGTGGAACGCGTGCGCAAGTATCCGATACTGAAGCCGGGACGTAATCGCTGGCTGAATCCGGCGTTCTATCGGGCCGTTCTGAAAAGAGGGTTCCGGGGCTGATCGGGGTAAAGGGATAGAGGGGTAACGGGGTAGAGCGGTAAAGGGACAGATACCCCTTACACCGTTAACCCGTCTTTATATGAAGATCGCGGCGGTCATCATCACCAAGGACGAGGAGCGGAACATCGCGGCCTGTCTGGAGTCGCTGCGGTGGGCGGATGAGATCATCGTGGTGGATGCCTGCAGTCTCGACCGGACCGTGGACATCGCCAGGAGCTACACGGATCGGGTGTTCGTGAGGCCCTGGCCCGGCTACGGGCCGCAGAAAAATTTCGGCATCGATCAGACAAGCGCCGACTGGATTCTCGTTGTGGATGCCGACGAGCGGGTGACCGAGGAGTTGCGGGAAGAGATTCTGCGGACGCTGCGACAGGGACCTCCCGCCGATGTGGCCGGATACGAAATCCCTCGGCGGAACTTCTTCTACGGAACATGGATAAGCGGCAGCGGCTATTATCCCGATTACCAGTTGCGGCTGTTCAGGCGTATGGCCGGGCGCTACGACGACGTGTTGCTGCACGAGCATCTTCGTCTTAGCGGGCATGTCGAGCAGTTGGCAAGCCCGCTGAACCATGACAGCATGCCGACGATCGGGCGCCATGTCCGCAAGATGATGCGGTACACCACGCTCGGCGCGCAGGAGAAGCTCAAAGACACCGCGCGCGTGACGGCCTGGGAGATCGGCGCGCACCACCTCGGCACGATTCTCAAGACCTATCTGTTGCGCCGGGGCTATCGCGACGGGGTTCACGGCCTCATCGTCGCGCTGTTCGCGGGCCTGCACACGTTCGTCAAATACGCGAAGGCGTGGGAAGCGTTGCAGGAACGGGGTAAAGGGGTAACGGGGTAACCGGGGTAAAGAGATAAGGCGTATAGAGGCACGGGGTAAGGAATGAAGACGGAGCGAGGGATGAGGGGATAACGGACCATCAGGTTGGCGTCGCCGTTCCGGCTCGGCTCCGTTCGCTACCCCGCTACCCCTGTACCCCCTTACCCCGTTCTTGGTGAAAGATGAGGATCGGGATCGATGCGAATCCCATCGTCGGAGATCGGGGCGGCGTGGGGTGGCACCTCTACCACCTGCTCCGTACGCTGGTCGAGTTGAAGGAAGACGTGGAGTTCGTCTGCTACGTCCGGCCCGGGGCTCTGGCATCGCTGCGACAGGAAGCCTGGATGGCCGATCCGCGAATCCGCTGGGTCGAAGCGGGGCGCCTGTGGATGCGATGGCGTGGCAGCCGCGACAGGTTGGATCTGTATCATGGACCGAACTTCCGTCTGCAGACCGAGGGCCGATGCGGCGGGGTTGTCACGATTCATGACCTTTGGCTCGACAGGCATCCCGAATATTCTCCGAAGTTCTTCGGACAACGCCTGTCGTTCCGGCGGACAAGGCGGACGGCGTGGCGTGCGCGGAAAGTGGTCACGGTCTCGGAGTTTTCCGCCCGCGAGATCCGTGCGCTCTATGGCCTGCCGGCGGAGCGGATCGCCGTCATCCATAACGGTGTGTCCGGCGATTTTCATCCGATACGCGACGGCGCGGCGATGAAGGAATTGCGGGGGCGCCTCGGGTTGCCGGCCGGCGGGTTCATCCTGTTCGTCGGAGGCGCCGACCCGCGGAAGAACCACCGCGCGTTCCTCCAGGCGGCGGCTCGGCGGCTGGATCGTCTTGGAAACCGCATGTTGGTGCTGGTCGGCGATCCGATCCACCGCTTTGGAAATTACGCTGAGACGGCGAAGGCGCTCGGCCTTGAGCACCGGGTCGTCTGCACGGGACGGCTGGCGATCGAGGAGATGCGGCTTCTGTATTCGCATGCGGATCTGTTCGTCTTTCCGTCTTTGTACGAGGGGTTCGGGATGCCGGTGCTGGAAGCCATGGCCTGCGGCGCGCCGGTGATCACCTCCAATACGACGGCTTTGCCGGAAGTCGCCGGCGATGCGGCCCTGCTGGTCAATCCGGGAGACCCGGCCGAGTTGGCGGACGCGATGGTCCGCCTGCTGGACGACCAGGTTCTGCACGTCACCCTGCGGGAAAAAGGATTCCAGCGGGCAAAACAATTCACCTGGGAGCGGGCGGCACGGCAGACTTTGGCAGTCTATCGGGACGCGTGCCGGTAACGGGTGCCCGTTGTCCGTTGCCCGTTATCCGTTACCCCTCCTGCAGAGAGGGAAATGAGATGGGCAGATCACGGAAAACGGATAACGGGGAACGGTGAACGGACTAAAGACGTGCTAAAAGAAGCATTTGAGGATCTGCTGCAGGAGACGCTGAACGCCATTCAGCGTCATTATGGCGATCGGTTGGTCACTGTCGCCGTGTACGGATCGGTCGGCAGAGGGACGATGCGTTTCGATTCTGACGTCGATCTGCTGTTGATCGTGCGCGATCTGCCGCAAGGGCGGCGCAAGCGACGTGAGGAGTTTTGCGCGATAGAGGACGCATTGAGCGGCACATTCCGAGCGCTTATGAGTCGCGGGATCAATACCGAGTTGACGCCCGTCATAAAAACGCCCGAGGAGGCGGAGATCGGGTCGCCGCTCTTTCTCGACATGGTCGAAGATGCCAGGATTCTCTATGATCGGGACGGGTTTTTTGCACGGCGACTGGACCGCTTGCGAAAACGGCTGAAAGAACTCGGCGCTCGACGTATCTGGCGAGGCAACGTGTGGTATTGGGACCTGAAACCGGACTATCAACCAGGCGAGGTCTTCGAGCTGTGACGAACGAGTCTCTCGCGCGGAGCTATCTGAAAAAGGCCTCCGACCGTCTGGATATCTTGGATGTGCTGACGAAGAAAGGTGCGTACTCCGACGTCGTGCGAGAGGCGCAGGAAATCGTGGAATTGGCCCTCAAAGGCATGCTCAGGGCGGTCGGTATCGAGCCGCCGAAGCTGCACGATGTGGGCGATTTGCTCCTGGAGCATCGAGAACGTTTCCCCGACGATGTCGCGGGTCGGCTGGAAGAACTCGCCGCGATTTCCAAAAAGCTCCGGGAGGATCGAGAGCTGGCGTTTTACGGAGACGTAGATTTTATCCCGACCGAAGAATATTCGCCGGCTGATGCCCAACAGGCATCTGACGGTGCCGTCAAAGTGCTCGATGCAGCGCGCCGCGTGATCGAGCGGCCGTAATGGCGTGGCCACGAAACTGAGGCCGGCATGGGATCGGGGAGTCTGTGAGACGAGAACTGTTAAACGTTCAACGGTAGCTAAGTAAACCGCGCGGGACCTCGTTTAACGGTGAACGATTCACGATTAACGAACATGCGCCGCATCCTTGTCATCAAACTCCGGTACATCGGCGACGTCCTGCTGGCGACGCCGGCGGTGCGCGCGTTGCGGGAGGCCTTTCCCGGCGCCAGGCTTGCGATGGCTGTCAATCGCGGGACGGAAGACATCGTGAAGTGGAACCCGGATCTGGATGATGTGCTGGCGGTGCCGAAGGAAACGCTCGGCGAGCAGCTTCGGTTCGTGTCCGAGCTGCGTCGCCGCCGGTTCGACTGTGTGATCGATCTCACGGACGGGGATCGGGCGGCGATCCTGAGCCGGCTCTCCGGCGCGCCGGTCCGGATCGGGTTCAATGAAGAGCATCGCTGGCGTGGATTGCTCTACACGGCCGTGGCGAAGCCGAGAGTGGAGGATATTCATCGCGTCGAGCGGGACCTGTCGGCCTTGAGGTGTCTGGGCCTTGAGCCGAAAGCTCGGCCGTTGGCGCTGAACGTGCCGTCTCAAGACGAAGAAGCGGCGGATCGAATCCTGAAGGAAGCCGGAGTTGCGCCGTCGGCTTCGATGCGACTCATCATGCTCCATCCGGGCGCGCGCTACTGGTTCAAAGCCTGGCCGGCCGAACGGTTCGCCGACCTGGCGGACCGATTGACCAAGGCATGGGACTGTCGCGTGCTGATCGGAGGGGACGACCGCGACCGAGAGACGGCGGAGGGGATTCGATCGCACGCTCGCTCTGCGCCGACCGTGCTGGCCGGCCGCGCGACCCTGGGACAGTTTGCCGCCATTCTGAAACGCTGCGCCCTGTACGTCGGGAACGACAACGGCGCGATGCACATGGCAGCGGCGCTCGGGGTGCCGGTCGTGGGGCTGTTCGGGCCGTCCAATCCGCAGGAGTGGGGGCCGCGCGGCGGGCCGAGCGAAGTCATCTACAAGGGACTGGATTGCCGCATCTGCTTTCATCCCACCTGCCGGCGCGGGGAAGACAACTGCATGCGGCTGATTTCCGTGGACGAGGTGTTCGAGGCAGCGACGAGGCTCTTGGAACTGAGGGGTAAGGGGAGAGCAGGGTAACGGGGTAGCGGGATCGGGAGTCACGCCACATGGCACGGGCCTTCTCCTGTGTCCTTCTCAATGAAGTGCAGCATGCTCGCCGGACAAGGCGAGAAGCGCAGCGGCAGGCGGTGCTCAAGCGGATGTGGGAACTATTGCCTCGGCTGGCCGCCATCATCCGGTTTCAAGAGGCCTATGTGTTTGGGTCGGTGCTCAGCAGCAAGCGGTTCCAAGACGATTCGGATGTCGATGTGGCGTTCGCGGGGCTTCAAGATGAGGACTTCTTCCCGGCCATGGCGTGGCTCTCGCGGGAGCTCGGCCGGGAGGTGGACGTGATCCAGCTTGAGGGTCACCGTTTGGCGGACAAGATCAGGAAGGAAGGACTCCGATGGACAAAGCGAAGCTAGCGCTCCTTCGGGCGGAGCTTGCCGCCCAGATGCGTCAGATTGAGGCGATTTACAACAAGATCGAGGAGCGGCGGCGGAGTCAAGGCCAGGCTGAGTTGGAAAGCCTCGGCTATCAACTGCACAACTTGTATTGCGCCTTTGAAGATCTGTTTGAGGTCGTTGCCGGCACGTTCGAGAACCAGATTGCTGAGGAGGGACGCTATCATATCGAACTCTTGCGGCGGCTCACCGTGGCGATCGAAGGGGTTCGACCGGCCTTGCTTTCGCCGGAGTGCTACCGTCTTCTCGACAACCTACGAGCCTTCCGTCATTTCTTTCGGCACGCGTATTCCTTTGAGCTTGACGAGAGGAAGGTCTGGCTCGTCCTGGACGACGCACTGCAACTGAAAGATCTCTACCGGAGGGACCTCGATCGGTTCCTGCTGGCTCTGGAAGAGTGATCAAGCTCATCGGCGTTGGACATGCAGGAGAGCGAAACGAGAGCGAGGAGCAAGCCGGGGCCAAAGGACACGGAGACGATGTGATACCGCTGGTCAGCGTGGTCATTCCCGTCTTCAACGGGGCGTCGTTTGTGGCCCAAGCGGTCGCGAGCGTGCGGGCGCAGACCGTGAAGAACGTGGAAATTCTCGTGGTGGACGACGGATCGACGGACGGCACGCAGCATATCCTGGAAGAACTGGCGCGGACGCAGGGGATCGTCTGGTTCCAACAGGCTCACGGAGGGCCGGCCCGCTCGCGGAACCGGGGAATCGAAGCGGCGCGAGGAGAGTTCCTGGCGTTGTTGGACTGCGACGACATCTGGCTGCCGGACAAACTGGAGGCGCAACTGGCCATTCTCCGGGCCAGGCCGCAGGTGGGCGTGGTGCATACGGACTACGAAGTGGTCTATGAAGACGGAACGGTTGAAGAACGGGTCGAGGCCCGCCATAGCCGCGAACCCTTGGTCCGGGCCTTCGCCGGGGGACATACGGCGCTACCGTCCACGCTCCTGATCCGGAAGAGCGTGTTGGACAAGGTCGGGGCGTTGGACCCTGAGCTGTACGGATCGGAAGACTCGGATCTCACGATCCGCCTCTATCGCGCGACCGAATTCGACTGCGTCGACCGCGTGCTCGTCAAAAAGCTCCAGCGCGGCCACGGCTACCGCGACATGGCATTTGACGAGAACACCCACAAGGAGAGAGTGTTGACCAGCCGCGAGCGATTTCTGCTCCGGCTCGAACAGGTGCGACCACTGACCGCGGAACAACGTACTGCATTGAACCGGGAATGGGCGAACTACTATTTGTTGCGGGGCGGATTCGCCGAACGGTCGGGGAGTCTCTCCGAGGCACGTCGATGCTATGCGAGCGCCATCCGCAAGGCTCCGTTCCGATTCAGAGCGTATTCTCGCCTGCTGCGCACCTTCGTGTGATGGACGTCATACTCGACATCGGCTGCGGCGCGCACAAACAACCCGGCACGATCGGCGTCGATCGACGACGGCTTCCGGGCGTGGATGTCGTCTGCGATTTCGAGCATGGCCTGCCCTTCCGCGACAACAGTGTGGCCGGCGCCTATTCCATCCATTCGATCGAGCACATGCGCGATCTGATCACCTTTATGGAAGATCTCTATCGGATCTGCGCGCCGGGCGCGAAAGTCTATATCAAGACACCGTATTATACGTCGCGCAAAGCGTTCGTCGATCCCACCCATGTCCGCTTCATGACCGAAGAAAGCTTCGAGTACTTCAAATCCCCCAACTACTACGGTTTGAAAACGAATTTTCGGACCTTGTCCATCGAATACAACATGCGGAAGCCGTTTAAGTTCCTGCCGGAGTATCTTCAAAAACGCTGCCGCCGATACCTCTGGAACGTGTGCGAGGAAATGACCGTGGTGTTGGAAGCGGTGAAGGCCTGACGGTTGAGGGGGGGGAGAGTGGGAGTGAAGCTATTCGCTGCTGGCTCGCTCGCTGTTTTCTGAACCGGTTCTTGGTAGAGGGCTTCTGTGAAAGTCAGCGTCGTCATTCCCTTGTACAACGCCCGTGACGTGATCCGCGAGACAATCGAAAGCGTGTTGGCTCAAAGCTGGAAGGACTATGACATCGTCGTGGTCGACGACGGCTCCACAGACGGCTCGGAAGCGATCGTGCGGGAATTCGGAGACCGCGTGCACTACGTCCGGCAGGACAACGGCGGCGTGGCCCGCGCACGGAACCGCGGGATCGCCGAATCGATAGGCGAATACATCGCGCTGCTGGATCACGATGACCTTTGGCATCCGGCAAAGCTCGAAAAACAAGTCGCGGTGCTGGATCGGCGCCCGGAAGTCGGCATAGTCATCACCGATGTCGCCCATATCGACCGCGATGGCAAGCCGATGGGCGTCATCGGAGCCGGGTACAACCCTTCCGAAACGTTCGCCCGCCTCTTCGTGCGCGGCTATGTGCCGACCCCCTCGGCGGCCATGATCCGGCGATCGGTGCTGCAGACGGTGGGCGGATTCGATGAACGGTTCCATTCGGCCGGCCTGGATGACCACGAACTGTGGACGAGAATCGCCGCGCAGTACGACATCGCGAACATTGCCGAGCCGCTCACCTATCACCGCAATCGGGAAATCAAGCCGGCGCAGATCGCGCTCGGCCACCGGCCGCTGCTGCTGTCGACATTGCTCGAGCGCTTCGGGCATGATCCCGTCCGGCGGCGCTACCTGCTCCGCGAACAGGCCTGTTACCTGGCGGATCGGGGCAAGCAGTTGGTGCGGGATGGCCACCGCCGCGAGGGCCGCTCGATTCTGTGGCAGGGACTGGTCCTGAGTCTTGGCGACGGACGCAGCCTGACGACGGCCTGGCGGTGTCTGTCGAGGCTCACGAGGTCGTACCTATGAGCGAGCGAGCGGTTTCCTTCTGGGCGGACCGGAACCGGACGTTCGGGTTGGTTATGGCTGGCGGGCTTGGCGGGGTCGCCCTCCTTCGCTTCGTGCTGTCGGGGTCGGTCACCTGGTGGCTGATCGTGTCGGCGGCGGTGTGTCTCGTGGCTGGCCTGCTGGCGCCCGCATGGCTTGAGCCGGTCCGCGCCGCGTGGATGAAACTGGCCGCCGGCCTGGGGCACGTGAATTCGAGGATCCTGCTCACGGTGTTGTTTATCGTCCTGATCGTACCGACGGCGCTGGTGTTGAAGCTGCTCGGCAGGCAGCCGATCGGGTTGCGCTTCTGCGACGGGGCGGCATCATACTGGCGGCGGCGGACGGTGGGGGAGTTCTCCGCCAGACGGATGGAAAGGCAATTCTAATGAGCGGAACGCGCGAGGCGTCGCTCGCGGGGCAGTTGCTGGAACTGCGTCTCACGAGAGACGGTCTCTGAGGGCGTGGCGAAGAGCAACAAACGGGATGAGAGGAAGGAAAATATGGGCGGATTTCTCAAAGAACTCTGGGCGTTCATGCGGGAACGGAAAAAATTCTGGCTCCTGCCGATCATTCTGGTCCTGCTGGTCTTCGGAGCCCTGCTGGTGCTCACGGAAGGGTCGGCGGTGGCGCCGTTCATCTATACACTGTTCTGACGCTACGCGCGTGCTGAAAGGTCTGTATCGGTTGAGGTGTTCAGGGCCTGTGGTCTTCTCGGGGCCGGCGGGGCCCTCGTGACGGCTGTGGATGTCGCAGAGTTCGTGATGACCGCGTCGCCGGCCGGCCGTCTCACCGATCCGCTGCAGCTCGGCAAGGTCGGCGTCGTCGGAGGGCTCTTTGGATTGTTGGCCGGAATTCTGGCGCTTCTGGTATGGCAAGCCGGGCGCCCGTGCTCCGGGCAGTGTAACCTCGTGGCGCGGTGGTCGCCGTTCGCGGTTGTACTGTGGGCCGGTATCATCGCGTTTCTCCTGCTCGTCTATTACCCGCTCCCTCCTCATAGGCATCACATGGACAAGCTGCTGCTGATCCTCGGTCTTCTGTTGGGATGGACCGTTTGTGTCGCAGCGTGTCCGAACCTGGTCGGGACTATACTGATGAGTCGGGGGTACGAGTGGTTCCGGGTTGCAGCGACCAACCTCCTGGTGTTCGTCGTCGTCGGGGAGGCGCTCGCCCGGAGCATGGACTCTTACCTTGGCCGACACGGCCTTTTTGGCGCCAAGCAGACGCCGGCCTCGCTGAAGCCGTACCGTGAGGTGTCCGGTTCTATCGGCCATTCCAATTCCCAGGGGTTCCGGGACCGGGAGCGGGCAATGGAGCGAACCGGCCAAGCGCCGCGCGTGATCGTGCTCGGAGATTCGTTCGTCTGGGGGATCGGCGTCAGTTACGACGAAACATTCACCACGTTGCTCGAGCGGGCGCTGCAGCAGACACATCCCGGCGCGGAGGTGATCAACCTGGGAGTGCCGGGCTTCGAGCCGGACCATTACTTCCACCTGTTGCAGCGCTACGGCATCTGGTTGCGGCCTGACGTGGTCGTGCTGGCCCTATAGGTGGGCAACGACATCATGCGCCGGCGGGGAGCCGATGGGGAAGAAGCCGTCGTCGTGGCCGGACAGAGCTATTACGTCCACCACAACGGCAACTGGGTGCACGACCATTTGGGCTGCGAAGGTGGTATCTCTACCACAATTTGAATTACCTGCTGCGGGTCGGCCGCGCGCGAATCGAACGGCTGCTGGAGCGGCCGCCTGCCGGTGGATTCACCAGCGCCGGGCCCGCCGCGGCGTTGCGGGTCCGAACAGCCGGCCATGCGGACGCGGCCCCGGTCCTGCGGACGCATCCGGCCTACCTGAGAGATATTGATGAGCGGAGCGAAATTTATTTGAAGGATGAGACCGACACATTCCTGTATCATTGGCGCCACACGCAGCAGGTCCTGACAGCGACGGTTGAGTATCTGAAAGAGCGCGGGATTCCGCTCCTCGTGGTGCTGATTCCGGACCAGGTCCAGCATGACGGGGCGTTGATGCACGACTACCTGGTCGCGGTCGGGTTTCCCCTTGACCGGTATGATTTTGAGAAGCCGCAGCGGCTCCTGCTGGCCTGGTGCGCGCAACACGACGTGCGCTGCCTGGACTTACTGACGGTATTCCGGAGAGAGACGGATGTCCGGCGGCTGTATCATCCTGACGATCCGCATTGGAGCCGGGCCGGCCACGAGCTGGCCGCAAGGATCATCCTGCCGGCGCTCCAAAGGCAGATAGAGGGGGCCGGACAAGGTCCCCTTACGCTCCCCCTCCACCCTCCAGTGGGAGGGGAGAAAAGTGAGGGAGCGTTGGCGAAGGGCAGTTGAAGCGAGACCGGTCGAACCACGATGAATTAGACAAACGAAATCAACTGGATCAACAGGAACAAGCAAGCAAGCAAGCTATCTGCCATGCGTATTCTCGGCCTCTCAGCCTTCTACCATGATTCCGCCGCCGCACTGGTGGTGGACGGGCGGATCGTGGCGGCGGCACAGGAAGAGCGCTTCAGCCGGAAGAAGCACGATGCGCGATTCCCCCGCCACGCCGTGGCTTACTGTTTGCGCGAGGCTGGTCTCACGCTGCGGGATCTGGACCGGGTCGTGTTCTACGACAAGCCGCTCCTAAAATTCGAGAGGCTCCTGGAAACCTACCTCTCGTTCGCGCCACGGGGCTGGCGCTCGTTCGTCGCCGCCATGCCTGTCTGGCTCAAGGAAAAACTCTTTCTCGAGCGACTGCTCCGGTCCGAGCTTGCCCAAGTCGCCGCTGAGTTGGGCGGCGAACTCTGGTCCGGGCCGTTCCTGTACCCCGAACATCATTTCTCGCACGCCGCCTCTGCCTTTTTCCCCTCTCCCTTCGAGGAGGCTGCGGTGCTGACCATGGATGGCGTCGGGGAATGGGCCACGACCAGCTTCGGAGTCGGTTCCGGCTCCTCGCTCACGTTGCAAGGGGACATCACCTTTCCCCATTCGCTGGGGCTCCTGTATTCCGCCTTCACCTACTACACCGGCTTCAAGGTGAATTCAGGCGAGTACAAGGTTATGGGACTGGCGCCGTACGGCGAGCCCAAGTATGTGGATCTGATCTTGACCCATTTGATTGATCTCAAAGACGACGGATCGTTCCGGCTGAACCTGGACTATTTCGACTATTGCACCGGCTTGCGCATGACCAACGACCGGTTCCACCGGCTGTTCGGCGGCGAGCCGAGGAGGCCGGAATCGCCTCTGACCCAACGGGACATGGATCTGGCCCGGTCGATCCAGGACGTGATCGAGTTGGCGGTGCTCAAGATCGCGCGGCACGTGCGCCGCGAGACCGGCATGAAACACCTCTGCATGGCCGGAGGCGTTTCGCTCAATTGCGTCGCCAACGGCAGGCTGCTCCGCGAGCGCGTGTTCGACCGTCTGTGGATCCAACCGGCGGCGGGGGATGCCGGCGGCGCGGTCGGTGCGGCACTCGCCGCCTATTATCTGCACGCAGGCGGCATCCGCCGGCTCGATTCCGATGAGCCTGACGGGATGGCGGGCTCCTACCTAGGGCCAAAGTTTTCGCAAGAAGACATCGAAGCCTTCCTGAATCGCCACGGCTATCCGTATGAGCGCCTGTCCGATGCCGCGCTGTTCGACATGACAGCCGAGTTGCTCGCGAGGGAAGCCGTGGTCGGGTGGGTGCAGGGCCGGATGGAGTTCGGGCCGAGGGCGCTCGGCAACCGATCCATCATCGGCGACGCCCGCTCGCCCAAGATGCAATCGGTGATGAATCTGAAGATCAAATACCGGGAGTCGTTCCGGCCCTTCGCGCCGGCTGTGCTCGAGGAGCGGGTCGCGGACTACTTCGAACTGACCGAGCCGTCGCCCTACATGCTGCTGGTGGCGCCTGTGAAAGAGTCGCGGCGGCTCCCGATTCCTGAGCAGGACCGTAATCTGTTCGGTATCGAACGGCTGAACCGCCCCCGTTCGGACATTCCGGCCGTAACCCATCTGGACTATTCAGCCAGAATCCAGACTGTCTCGAAACGGACGAACCCGAGGTTCCACGCGCTGCTTACGGCGTTCGAAGCCCAAACGGGGTGCGCGGTTCTTGTGAACACCTCCTTCAACGTGCGGGGCGAGCCGATCGTCTGCACGCCGGAAGACGCCTACCGCTGCTTCATGCGGACCGAGATGGATGCGCTGGTGCTCGGGAACTGCCTCCTTCGCAAAGAGCGGCAGCCCGCATTGGCGGACGACACCGACTGGCGGTCGGAATTTCAATTGGACTGATGAGCGTACCCGCGTCCGATCCTTGGCCAACTCTGCTGGCCCGTCGATGGGGACTCGCGCTGGTCGCGGCCGCATCCACGGCCACCCTCTATGCCGAAGGCGTCCTGAAGAACGGCTGGATCGAGGGACTGCTATTGTTGCCTGTTGGGCTGTATCTACGTGCCCAGACCCAAGTCGTGCGGTTGCAGAATCTGCTCGTGGTGCTGACGGCTACATGTCTCGCGGTCTCCGGGCTCGATCTGGCGCTGCGTCCGGTCATGGAGCGGCGGCTCAATTATACGCCGTTGAATGTCTCCGCCCACAAATTGCCGCGCCTGCCGATCCTCGGACGATGGGATGCGCGCCTCGATTTGGAGGACGAGTTGTACGGCGACCTAGCCGCCCTCGCCGGCGATCGGGCACTCCGGGAACCGCGCCGGATCAGGTTCGTCACGGATGAGGCCGGCTTCCGCAACGAACGTGTCCCGCCGCAGATTGATCTGCTCGTGCTGGGCGACTCCTTCGGGGCGGGATGGGGAACCACGCAGGACAAAACCTACGCGCGCCTGCTGGAAAGCAGGTACGGGCGGAGCGTATACAACCTATCCTACCCAGGCGGCCCTTACAACCAGTACCTCGACTTCGTGATTGAGAGCCCGCGACTGGGTTTGTCGCCGGCCACGCGTCTGGTCTGGACCTTTTATGCGGGCAACGATCTGGACGACGCTGGGGGAGAGACATGGAATCTGTCGGAGTTGCCGTGGCGGTCGGCTGTCGGCCAATGGGCTGTGACGTACCGGACGTTTCGCAACCGTTCTCCGCTCAACCGGCTGATGGAGGGGGTGCGGCTGCGGTTCGGGGACGAGTCGAACATTGTGCTCCGGCGGGCGCTGCCGGACGGCCGCCCGATGCTCTTCTACGCGAGCCACGAAGCCTGGGGCTTACGCGCGAAGGAGGAGGTCGAACGGCATCCCAATTTTGCCAAGCTTGAGCGCACGCTAGCCGCGATGCGAGCCGCGCTGGATGCCCGCGGGATCGAGGCCGTGATCGTGCTCCTGCCTACCAAGGGGGAAGTCTATCGATGGGTGTTCGAGCAGCGACGGCCGTCGCCGAGCGACGCGGCCCCATCGGGCTTCGCGCAAGCGGTCCTGAGGGCCTGCGGACGGGCGCGGTTCCGTTGCCTGGACGCTAAACCCTTCCTCGTCGAACGGGCGCGCCGGCTGTACGAGGCCTCCGGCGAGTTGCTGTGGTGGCGGGACGACTCCCATCTGGGCGAGCGCGGGCATGAGGCCGTGGCGGACTTCGTGGCGGGCGCGCTGGGGATTCCGGCCCTTGGTCGGAAGTCGTGAACATGCAAACCGTCGCATGCGAGCTCTGCGGATCCCACCGGGCGAGTGAAGTCACGCGTCTGCGGGACATGACCCATCATGTCACCGAGGACGAGTTCACGATTGTGCGCTGCGAGGAGTGCGGCCTTCTGTACACACATCCCCGGCCGAGCCCGGAGGAAATCGGCAGGTATTATCCCCCGCAATACTTCTCGTCTGCGCCGGCCAAGTCTAGGACCGGCGTCGAGCGGCTGCTCAAGCGCCTGTCCGAGAACACCAAGCGATGGATCAGGGAGGATTTTTACGGCTATCCCGGTTCGGCGCCGAACGGACCGCTCCGGTTTCTCCGCAAGGCGCTGCTGTGGCCGGAGAAGACCCGCCGGGTGTTGAGCGGACGCGACGTGCTCCCCTGGGTCGGAGAAGGCTGCCTGCTCGATGTGGGCTGCGGGCCGGGTGTCAATCTCGCCACGTTGCAGAGCCAGGGGTGGGACGTCTACGGCATCGAGTTCAGTGACACTGCGGCGGCGCAGGCGCGGGCGAGGGTGGGCGATCGGATTCACACCGGCACCCTGGAAACGGCGCCGTTCGCGGAGTCGTCCTTCGATGTCGTTCTGTTCAGCCATTCGTTGGAGCATATGTGCAGCCCGTGCGACGCGCTCGCTCGCGCGTGGCGATTGCTGAAACCAGGCGGCAGGCTCATGGTGGCGGCTCCCAACGCCGAGAGTTGGGAAAGGCGGATCTTCGGGCGCTGGTGGTTCCCTTGGGAGATTCCGAGGCATTTGTACCACTTCGACAAGGCCACGCTGACCAGGCTGCTGCAGAAAGCCGGCTTCCAGGTGTGCTGGGCGCGGACCGCGGTGGGCTCGCTCTTTTTCATGGCTAGTCTCGAACGGTTCTGGATGCACCGGTTTGGCCGCGCCCTTCCGTTGCGTCGGTTGGTCGAAAAGCTGATCGCGCGGCCATTCTGCCTGATCGCGGGCCATCTCGGGTACGGAACCGAGATCACGGTGCATGCGGTAAAAAGAGAGGGTACCGGGGTACAGGGGTAATGGGGATAAGGGGATACAGGAGTGACGGAGTACCACTCCCACTGACCCGTTTCCTTCCCTTACCCCGCTGCCCCCCTTACCCCTGGAAGAACGAGCGCAGCAACCTGAGGATGACTTTATGGTTGGTCGGGTGGAAACGAACGGCTTGCCACAACGCGTGGCGGGCTTCTCGGGTTTGCCCGGCCTGCAGAAGCGATTTCCCCAGATCGCCGTAATACTGCGCCCAGTCTCGGGCGAGTGCGCGCGCTTCGGGCGTGCCGGGCCGGCATGACGGACCGTGCTTCTCGAGAAAGCGCCGTCGACCGAGCAAGGCTCGTTCCGAAGGAATCTCTCGAGACGCATTGTGTCCGTACAGGCGATGACGGTACAGCGGTTTGGGCACGTGAACGAGACGAAAGCGCTGGTACAGCCGGATCGCCAGGTCGATATCCTCCCAGACAGGAAGGCTCTCATCATACCCGCCGACCGCATCGAAACAACTCTTGCGGAACAACGAGCCTGAAGTCGCCACGTCATGGCCGCCGCGCAGCATCTGGGTGATGCTGGCCGTGTGCTTCATCGCGCTGTCATATTCGAGGATTTCGTTCCGTTCGTTGACCTGGTAGCCGTCACAGTGCACGACGGCGACCTGGCGTCCCTCACCCTGTCCCTCTCCATGGCCCATTGCATCGCCAAGGACAATGGGCACCCCGGGAGAGGGGGGGGAGAGAGGAAAGGCCGCGATTGCCTCCTCCAGGAATGTCGCCTCCCAGAGATCGTCCTGGTCGAGAAACGCGAGAAACTCGCCTTTGGCCAAGCGGGCGCCGTCGTTGCGTGCCGCGGCTTGGCCGCCGTTGGTGGCTCGCTTGTAATACCGGGCGCTCGGGAAACGGAGCACCAGCCGGGCCGTGTCGTCGGTGGAGGCGTCATCGACGACGATCAGTTCGGTGTCTTTGTAAGTCTGCGCCAGCACGCTCCGGATCGCCTGCTCCAGATAGCGGGAGACGCCGTTGTAAGCGGGGATGACAACCGTGATGAGGGGCATAACGAATACGGGGCAGATCGTGCCAAGCGGTACCACAAGGGTAGGCAAGTGTCAATCGGTTGGGTTCATGCTGAGGAATGACCGGGCCGTACGTGCGGACGATGCACATTAAGGAGAAGCTTGGTCGATTGAGGTCTTGCATGTATCATAACTGTGACTTTTCGAGCGAAGGTGCGAACCCAGTATTCACCTTGAGCTGTTGATGGACGGACCGGGTCCGCGTGCGGCCATGAAAGGTTTCAGCGACGAAGGTAAGAAGGCTGCCTTGAGGAAGCGGTTCGACTGCTTAGCGAGGGATCGGGATCGTTGGCAGCGAAAGAACCGCTACTACTACGAGGACCAGCGGCGGTATTTCCAGTTCTTGGTGCCCGAAGGCCTGCGCGTATTGGAAATCGGATGCGGCCTCGGCGATCTTCTTGCCGCGGTGAAGCCCGCTCGTGGACTGGGTATCGATCTCAGCGAAGCAATGGTCAAGGAAGCGCGCAAACGGCATCCGCATCTGGAGTTCCGAGTCGATGATGCGGAATCGCTGGACTTGGATGAGCCGTTTGACGTGATCATCCTCGCCGACGTGCTCGGCCATCTGCTCGACATTGAAGTGGCGTTAAGGAATCTACGCCGCGCCTGCACGGCGCGAACACGCCTGATCATCGCTTACTACAACTTTCTCTGGGAGCCCTTGTTACAGCTTGCTGAGCGAGTCGGTTTAAAGATGCCTCAGCAGCAGCAGAATTGGCTGACGTCAGGGGATCTCCTGAATCTGCTCAGACTGACGGATTTTGATGTCGTCAAGATCGAGAAACGGCTGTTGTTCCCGAAGCATATCCCTCTTCTCTCTACGTTCATGAATCGGCTTTTGGCCACGCTCCCTGGTTTCCGCGCCGCGTGCTTATGCCAATACATCGTGGCCAGACCCCTCCTGCGCCGAGAAGAGCGGGAATATTCGGCGACGGTTGTGATCCCCTGCCGCAACGAACGAGGAAACATCGAAGCTGCCGTCCAACGACTCCCCAAGTTCGGAAAAGAACAGGAGATCATCTTTGTCGAAGGACATTCGACGGACGGAACGGAAGACGAAATCAAGCGCGTGATTGCCTGTCATCCGGAACGCCGGATTCGTCTACTGATTCAGGACGGAAAAGGGAAGGGTGATGCCGTGCGCAAGGGATTCGCCCACGCAACCGGCGAGGTCTTGATGATTTTAGACGCCGACCTGACGGTGCCGCCGGAGGATCTTCACAAATTCTATGAGGCGATTGCGCAGGGGAAGGGAGAATTCATCAACGGCTCGCGGCTGATCTATCCGCTGGAACAACAGGCGATGCAATTCCTTAATCTCCTGGGAAACAAATTTTTCAGTATGGCCTTCTCTTGGCTGCTGAATCAGCGTATCAAGGATACCCTGTGTGGAACCAAGGTGCTGTTTCGCGAGGATTATTTGCGCATCGCCGCGAATCGCTATTATTTCGGCGAATTCGATCCGTTTGGAGATTTTGATCTGTTATTCGGTGCGTCGAAACTCAATCTGAAAATCCTGGAAGTTCCGATTCGGTACCAGGAGCGCAGCTATGGCACGACGAACATCCGGCGATTTGCGCATGGTTGGCTACTGTTGAAAATGACGGTCTACGGATTTTTCAGATTAAAGGCTGTGTGATGTCCGATGCCGTTCTTCGTCACCACCAGGAGGTCTGGAGGAAAAAGCCTATTCTTCGCACCCTGTACGCACAATGGTATGAAGAGATCGTGTCTTACCTTGTGCCTGGGCGTACTTTGGAAGTCGGCGGTGGAACCGGAAACCTGAAGGAGTGTTTCCCCTGTGTGCTCTGCACCGATGTGGTCAAACTGCCGTGGCTGGACGCGGTCGTCGATGCTCAGCGCCTGCCTTTTATCTCTCGCAGCATGGCGAATATCGTGCTCGTTGATTCGCTCCACCATATCGAAAATGTTCGTTTCTTCTTTGACGAAGCGGTGCGCGTGCTCAGGCCTGGCGGTCGGATTATCGTCATGGACCCATATATTTCATGGCTATCGTGGCCGGTTTACCGCTTTCTTCATCCCGAGGCGGTGGATTTCACGCAGGACCCGCTTTCCGTCCGATCGCCCGATTCTGATCGCAAGCCTTTTGATGCCAACCAAGCAGTGGCCACGATGCTGTTTGAACGGTCGATCGGCGACTTTCAAAACGCGTATCCGCATTTCAAGATGCTAACCGTTCGGAGGCTTGCATTCTTTGCCTATCCGCTGAGCGGAGGATTCGACCATGCCTGTTTGCTGCCACTGTGTTTGCTCAAGCCGTTGCTCGCGCTCGAGCGAGCATTGGACAGATTCGCCAGGTTTCTGGCGTTTCGGATTCTTGTCGTATTGGAAGCGGGGATCTGAACCGTGTGCGTTGTCGAGAGCCGGACGAGCTGCATGGCTTCCTAGGAGCCTGTCCGACATTGCCGTTCGTGACGAGGCGAAGGAGGTGCCGGCAGATGCAAGGCCGCAGGCCGCGAAAAACCGGAGGCGTATTCGCTGGAATACGTTGAGGATTTTTCGGGGCCGAGA